>JAAYUJ010000421.1 GCA_012517775.1 Deltaproteobacteria bacterium | reverse complement strand
GGGTGCTAGACACTCGATTGACTCTCTGACGGCTTCCACCAGTCTGATCATGTCACCTGGAGTCACGTCTCCGATGTTTCCGATACGGAAGGTGTCTCGCGTTGTGACTTTCCCCGGGTAGATCACGAAACCTCTGAATTTGAGTTCCATGTAGAATTTCTCGAAGCTGTAGCCGGGGTGTACCGGGTTGAGGAAGGAGGTGATGATGGGAGACTGGAATGCTCTTGGGAGGAGGCATCGGAATCCCACTCCTTCCATGCCCTCGACAAGGATCCGCTGGTTTTCCCTGTACCGCTCGTGGCGCTTCTGCACGCCTCCTTCCTCATCGAGCTCCACCAGGGCCTGGGCGAAGGCTCGCACCACGTGGGTGGGAGAGGTGTAGCGCCATTTTCCCGATTGTTCTTCCATTGTCTTCCACTGATCATAGAGATCCAGACTGAGAGACCTGGCCTGACCCTCGCATTTTTCCAGTTCCGAGCGCCTGGCGATGATGAAACCGAATCCGGGGACCCCCTGAATGCACTTGTTGGCGCTGCTGATGAGGAAGTCCGCCCCCGTCTCGTCCATGTCCATGGGAATTCCACCGAAGCTGCTCATGGCGTCCAGGATAAAAGTCTTTCCGAAGGACTTAACAATCCTGCCGATGGATTCCACTGGATTGAGCATTCCCGTGGTGGTTTCGCAGTGGACCACAGCGACGTGGGTAATGTGGGGGTCCGTCTGGAGTGTGGATTCCAGGCGATTGAGATCGATCGGGTTCACTTCACCACTGTCGTGGACCAGAACAGGAATTCTCAGCCTGCGGGCGATCTGGGCGATGCGGTCCCCATAGGCACCGTTTGCCAGCACCAGCAGCTTTCCATCTTCCGGGACGGCCGTACCAATGACGGACTCGACGCTGAAGGTGCCGCTCCCCTGCATGAGCACGGATGTAAAACCGTCGTTCCGTGCGGCGAGTCTTACAAGTCTTTCTCGAATGTCCTGTACGATCCTGTTGTAGTCCCTATCCCATGTGCACCAATCCCTGAGCATCACCGACTTCACCGTCCTGCTGGTGGAAAGGGGTCCGGGAGTCAGAAGGACATAGGGGTTGTCAGGGAGCTGATTCGTTTCCATAGAGGCGGATCCTTTCCTTGTTGCCGAAGAATGGGCGGTCGGCACGTGGGTTATGGCTGCATCGAGATGCACTGCCGCTCCAGTCTGCCCCTCCTGGAATGGAGTAATGCTTCTTAGGCCATCATGCGGTTGATTTCATCAATGATGGGGGGGCAGTCCCCGATGCTCCCGGCCACGAAATGGGCCCCTGCAAGGCGAAGTCGGTCTTCGATCACGGAGAGCCTTTTCTCCAGTTCCGCCGGGTCCAGGGCGTTGACTTGCTCCTCTGTCAGCCCCAGTTCATTTCCTGTCCTGGTCACACCGATGGTCCACATACCGGCGTTCAACCCTTCCTGAATATCGCTCACTGTGTCCCCGATCTTGACCATAGCCTCTAGGGGATAGACCTCCAGTCGAATGGCGTTCAGGTAGCACATCCACGGATAGGGGCGCCCGGCGGGAACGTCCGTTGCGCAGACGATGGAATCCGGTCTGTAGCCCCTCCTTTCCGCTTCAGGGACCAGGACTTCCATCATAGGCCCCGTGTATCCTGTGCAGGACCCGATTTTGAGACCCAGTTTCCGGAAGTCTGCGAGAGCATCGAAAAGGTCGGGAACGGGGTCGCAATGGCGGGCCAGGGACATCATCATGAGAGGTTCCAGCCGGCTGTACATGGCTTCCACGTCCGCTTCATCGGGTGTTCTGCCGTGGACTGCCCTCCACCTGCCCGCGACACGTTCCATGGCACACATCGCCCTTATGTGATCCTTCTTCATGAGCCCCATAGGGGAGCGCGCCTCGGCGACGGACACCTCCACCCCCGAGTCCCTGAACACTTCCTGGAAAACGGCCACAGGCCCGATGGATCCGAAGTCTACCGCAGTCCCTGCCCAGTCGAGAATCACGGCGCGAACAGGTCCCTTGTATGATCTTTCATAACGTATCGATTTCATGCAGCTTTCTGCTCCTTTGCGTTTGAAAGTCGGGGGAAGTTGCAAGCAAATCTCGAGAACACGATGAAATGAAGGGCTCCTGATTCTCGGCTTTCTCTCATGTCGTGGTCCATGCCTGGCAACGTCTATGAAGACTGCGGGTCAGGAGACCGTAGAGAAAGCGGACCAGTATATTCGTGAACACGATGAGGACGGACATGGCGGCAGCGGGCGCCACGTCCCCCGCATCGTCCATGTTGGCCACCGCGACGGAGGCGAGGGGAATGTCCGCGGAGTAGAGGAATATGACTGCCGAGACCGTTGCCATGGAATTCACAAAATAGTAGATGGCGATTTCCAGTATTGCGGGCAGGCATACGGGAACCGTGACACGGAAGAACGTTCGGTAGAAGGGAACTCCCATGGATTCGGAAACAAGTTCAAATTCCCTCTCGAGTTGCTTCAATGCGGTGGTCGCCGTAAGGAAGCTCACGGTGTAGAAATGGACAATGTTGCACAGAACCAGAATTGCCATGGTGCCATAAATGCCGTTGAAGGGATTCGGCATTCCCGTAGGAAAGAATGGCAAATCCAGACGGGGATTATTGAAGAAAAAAATATATGCGAGCCCGATCACAAGACCCGGGAGGGCCAGAGGGATGATGGAGAGGAAATAGGCGATTCGTCGTACGTGGCGCATTTCCTCTATCTTCTCTATGAGATAGGCACTCCCGAAGGTCAGGCACGTACCGATGACGGCAGTGTAAAAGGACATGCGCACACTGTTGAAAAAAGCTGCGTACCCGCCGCCTCCCACATTGTTGAAGTCGTAATGCTTCCAGGTAAGAGTGAAATCGTAGGGCCACACATTCACGAGGGATGCAAAGAGGGCGGTGGCGAGGAAACAGATGACTGCGCCGGAAATGGCCATGCAAAACAATAGAAAGAGCGTGTCGCGAAGGGGGTGACGCCGGGGTGAATAGGGGACGGATTTAGCAGCTATGATGGCCTGCTGTTTTCTCTGGCACACGCGGTCGATGAGAAAGGCGATCACGGTGGGCACGAGCAGGATGACGCTTACCGTTGCTCCCATTGCGAAGTTCTGTTGCCCGATGACCTGCTTGTAGATATCCGTCGCGAGGACATTGTAATTGCCACCCACGACCTTGGGGGCTCCAAAGTCTGTGAAGCAGAGAATGAAGCTCACGAAAACGGCGCTGATCAGTCCGTACTTGATTCCCGGAAGCGTCACGGACATGAAGGTGCGCCACTGGGAAGCCCCCAGAGATTCGGATGCTTCATGGAGCCGTGCATCGGTCATTCGCAGGGCGATGGAGAGGATGAGGACCACTTGGGGAAAGATGTAGAAGGTCTCGGCGATGATGATTCCCACCGCTCCATAAAGGTCGATGTCAAGAGATAGGGGAACTCCGAAAGCGCGCTGGAGGAAGCCGAACAGGCCTGTCGTC
>JAAYUJ010000420.1 GCA_012517775.1 Deltaproteobacteria bacterium | reverse complement strand
TCGATCTTCTTCTCGAGAACGGTGTGGGTATTGGTGTCAAGGGAGCCGAAAGGGGAGACGACGAAAACCCCGGGTTGCTTTTCCACCGAAGTTACGGTGAGGGACATGCTGTTCTCCTTCTTTTCAAAACTGGAAACACACAGTCAAAATATTGGACCCATCCTCCCTGGTATAGCGAATGTCGTGTGCGATCTGTTTTACAAGGTGGATTCCAAGGCCGCCGATCTTTCTTTCGGTGAAATCTCGATCCAGGTCGGGTTCCGGGCATTTCAGGGGATTGAAAGGGATTCCAGTGTCCCGCAACCGGATACAAAGCAGCCTTTTCGAATCCAAGGAACACTCCACCTGCACAACGCCTGGTCCCTCGGGATATGCATAGAAGACGATATTTGCGAACAGCTCCTCCAAAACCAGCCGAATATCCTGAATACAGTCGGCAGAGAGCGCCAGAGGCTCAATCCTGCGGAGCACAAAATCTTCGAGGATTTTGAGTGAATCCAGATTTGCCGATAACGTGAGACTGTTGTCTGTCAAGGGGTTAAGACTCCTTCAAGGGGGTCGATCCAGACACAGCAGGCGTCATTGCCATGGTTCTGAGAGAAATCGGTCTGAAATCAACTTTCCTTGAAATTACCGTAAGAATCCACTTTCCCCCAGGTCGAGGTTGGCACCGCCGCAGAAGTGCGTCGGGTATGGAAACCCGACCTGTTTTTCTCATTCTTGCGGGGGTGAACCGACTTCAAACTCATGGTCATTGGAGCAGGAAAAAGGGTGGTTCATGCCTGTGTGATCGACATGACCCAAAGGAGGGGGGTCTGTCAAGAGTTTTACGCGTTATGGCGAACGGCGATTGGAGGTTAACGGCAGGAAGAAAGGCACGCCGCCGGCGCGGCGTGCCGTAATGGTTTTGGAATAACGCGCAATGCCGGTTCAGGTCTGTTCTTTGCCCCCGAGCCAGCGGTACACGGCACCGGCGAGAACGGCCCCGATGATGGGGGCGATCCAGAAAAGCCACAGTTGCTGAATTGCCCATCCTCCGACGAACAGGGCGGGACCGGTACTGCGGGCCGGATTGACGGAAGTGTTGGTGACGGGGATACTGATGAGATGGATCAGAGTCAGACAGAGGCCTATGGCGATAGGGGCAAACCCTGCAGGAGCCCGCTTGTCCGTTGAACCGAGGATGACAATGAGGAACATGAAGGTCATGACAACCTCGCACACGAAGCCTGCCGCGAGGGAATACTTGCCCGGCGAGTGGTCTCCGAAGCCGTTGGAAGCCAAGCCTCCGCTCAGGTCGAAGCCGGCTTTCCCGCTTGCGATGAAGTAGAGGACGGCAGCTGCTGCGATTGCCCCCAGGACTTGGGCGATCACATAGGGTAGGAGTTCGGAAGATTTGAAACGGCCGCCGGCAACGAGCCCCACCGACACCGCCGGGTTCAGATGGCAGCCTGAAATATGGCCGATTCCGTAAGCCATCGTAAGGACAGTCAGACCGAATGCCAGGGACACCCCCAGGAGTCCGATTCCCACGTTGGGAAACGCAGCGGCCAGGACGGCACTGCCGCAGCCGCCCAGCACAAGCCAGAAGGTCCCGATGAATTCGGCAATGGCACGATTCGCTAATGGCATTTCCTTCTCCTTTTCTGATATGAGTGAGTAGTCAATGACCCTCCCAAACGGTGAATATGAGTCGATCCACTCCGGCTTCACGACCAAGGGAGGCATGAATTTCATCCTGGTATTCGTTGGGCTTGGAAGTGAAGAGTCCTTCCTTCAAATGGTGAGAGTCTCAGCCGACCGGCTCTTCCTCACAGCCCTACCACATGCTCGGTTCTCCGTTCGAAATCATCATTGAATTCGAATGATCGCATCGCTTCTGATTGCAGCCAAATGGAGGTTTCATGCTCACGTATGAAACGCGCTTGATGTTGGTCAGTAACGTAATGAATTTTATAGGATTGTCAAGGAGATAATAGCAATGGTCAAATGGCGGAATTTTTTCCATTGTCTTCTCGTTCCAGGGGATGCATGAATGGGCATGCGGCAACGCCTGCAGGCCGGTTTGGAGACAGCTGCCCGGACAGGAGTCTTCCTTTTTCCTTGCCACCTGTGCATGGAGGGTATTTGAGTCTTGTATGTGATGAGCCTTGCCTGTGAAAACGCCCGTTTAAGCGGCACATTTCGATTTTCCACATTGCGCGGCAGCAATTCCATAGGGAAATGGAACTTCCTCGACGGAACCGAGGAAAACCGGGAACTACTCCGGCTACTTGTTATCTCCTGCAACAGCCCACGGTTTTGGACCTCCCTGCCTTTCCCGTTCGATACGCTTCGAGACGCGGGGAAAGGACCTTTGCGGGTGTGTCATCTCCGGACTCTACACGATCAAACGGATATCAGGGGGGAACCGATTCGGAATGTGATCAGTGGAGTATGGCTTGATGCCCGCGGCAACGTGCGGTCACTGTCCCGAGCATGGGCGGAGACTTTTTTCGAAGGGGCTGTTCTGCGCAATCCTGCGCCAAAGAGTGTACTGCGCCGTGATTTCTTGCTGGCCTATGGAGATGATTTCTCCGCACACAACGGGAACGACGGTTTTGATTTTTCGGATCCCCTATTCCGCAGCCGGCGCTTCCATTCTCTTTTCAACGCTCTCGCTACCCTCACAGACCCTTCAGTTTTCCTCGGTCGCCTCTTCCACTGCGGTGCCAAATACAAACGGCAGGCACCACGGCATGCTCTCGAGCGAATTTGCTCACTCATGAAAAAGCATTTCTGCATCGAGATCGATCATTGGTTGGAGATGCCGTGCGATGGGGAGCGGGAATGGCAGAACCTGCCTCCACATCTGCTTATGCCCTTTCTTCCTGTGCTGGACGCAGTGCGCCACGTTTTGGATGCGTTCCCCAAAGCAACCAGACCCCTGGACCTGCCGGGATTGATCCTTCTAGATCGCCCCGATCGCTACTGCGGAGACTCGATTCTCACCGCCTGGCTGTCATTTTTTGATGAGCTTTTCCCCAATATGCAATTCTTCGCCACAATCCCTGAAAGGCAGCAACACTCGATACCCCAGGAACTTCGCCAAAAAGAACTCCCCTTACCGGTGCTGCGGAATATGCCGCTCAGGAGACAGTCTCGCTGCAGTTCCCCGGATGTTCTGCTCATTGACGTAGACAGTCGACTCCCCAACTTAGCCCTGATGAAGCTGTCGCGATACTTCAAGGAGCAAGGCCGGAGTGTCACTCTCGTTCGCGGCGTCCAGAAGATCTCTTCGGCCCGTGAAGTGTACGCGAGTTGCATATTCACGTTTCCGGCCTCGATGCGAAAAATGGAGGAGCTCAAGGGCTTCTATGGCGAGGCGTTGCAGGTGGGCGGCTCCGGGGTGGACCTGCAGCGCAGATTAGCGGCAGACATCGAAGAGCTCCTCCCGGACTACGACCTCTATCCTGAACTGAAGGACCGAGCCATCGGCTTTCTCTCCCGGGGCTGCCCTTTCTGCTGTCCGTTCTGCATTGTGCCGTTCAAAGAGGGACCTCCGCGGCAGGTAAGCGATCTTCAGAGCCTGATGGATGACGGACGACGCATGAAGTTGATTTTGCTGGATGATAATCTCCTGTCCCTTCCCCATGCCGACGAGCTTCTCGAAGAAATGGCCGAACGGGGCATTCTTGTGAACTTCACCCAGACTCTTGACCTGCGCTTTGTGACCCGACGCAGGGCCGAGCTGTTGCGTCGCATCGGGTCTTCCAATACGCGTTTCACTCGGAGCAATTATTATTTCAGCCTCAATGACACGGAGAATCTCCCTATGGTCCGGGAAAAGTACGACCTGTTCCGGTTTTCTTGGCGAGACAATGTCGAATTCATATGCATGTACGGCTACAATACAACGTTAGCCGAAGATGTGGCACGCTTCCGTTTCTTGCGTGCACTGCCCGGCGCCTATGTGTTCACGCAGCGATATCGGCCTGTTCCAGGCGGCCCTCTACCGGAAACATCCGGATTCTTCGAAGGGGATCCGGACCGGTTGATTTCGGAGCTGATCACTATCCAATTCACCCAGAACATGAAGAGCATGGAAACATACTACCGCTGGGTCAGCAGATTCTATGCGGAGACGTTCGGGCAGCTCCACATGCCGCTTGTGGACACGATTTTCCGGTATAATCGCAGGGAGAAGAAGGGGAACTACATTGCCACCCTTGCGGGAGTGAAGGGCTGAAGGTCATGGAAAGCGAGCCGATCCTCCTTCCCTGTTCCTCTGATGAAATCAAGCAACTGAAGGCGCTGGCGCGCAGCACCACTGCCGGCATCTGGCGTATCAAGCGGGCGAAGGCCCTCCTGGGCGTCCTTGGAGGGGAGACTCCGGCGCGCCTGATGCACCAATTTCGGGTACCTGTTCTGTCAATCGTCAGATGCATCCGGGAATTCAATCACCTGAGAATGGCCTACTTCGATCAGCCTACCCGCGCTGCTACCACGAGGGAGGCGGCCATCGAAAAGATGCTGGCATTTCTGGGAAATCCGCCGCCCGCAACATCGGACCTCTGGGGCGCCCTCACCCTGCGATTCATCGGGTTGAGCTTCACCGCACATGACATACAGATGATCCGCGATATCATCTCTGATGAACCGACAGCCGCCTGCTCAAGGATCGCAGAGGTGGTTTGCAGGAGGCTCCAGTTGCTTGACAGCCATGGCAGACCCCGTCTCACCATCGTAAAAGACATTCTCACTCGCATGGCGATGGACAATCTCATCTATCTGCCGCCCAGGGAGCCTGCGACCCGTCGGAAGCCGAAGATTCCGTCGAAGGCCATGGTAACACGTCGGGAAGTCAGTGGAACTGCGTCTCACGATTCCATGACGCTGACTTGCGTGGTCGCCAGGAAACCGGAGGAATCCATTCTCTGGAGTGCGATAATCCATCATTATCACTATATTCCGGGCCATCGCCTGTTCGGCCCCCAGTTGCGCTACCTGGTCCATGCCTCCACCGACCGGGAAGAAGCTGCGGATGCATCCGGCGGGACGGTGGTGGCGGCTCTTAGTTTTTCCTCCAGTGCCTGGCGCGTATCTTGTCGGGACGACTACATAGGGTGGAATGACGCACAGCGGATCAGAAACCTGCAATTGGTGATCAACAATTCGCGATTTCTTATTCTTCCGTGGATCCGGATTCCCAATCTGGCTTCACGCATTCTGGGGGCCATGGCCCGACAAGCCCCCCGGGACTGGGAAGCACACTATGGTCGCAGGCCGGTGCTCCTGGAAACTTTTGTGGAACAGGACCGTTTTTGCGGAACATGTTACAGAGCGGCCAACTGGATTGAGGTGGGGAGCACGGTGGGCTACAGCCTGCACGGCCATGAGAAAAGAAGGAGCCAGCCTTCCCGGGCTGTCTTCCTGCTGCCTCTCCATAGGGGTTTTCGCCGTATCCTATGTCGCCTGTAAAAGACACTGTCGCCTGCGTAGGGCTTTGAGCCGGCATCAAGCAGCCAGTGTCCAGTGTCCTCCGATAGTCCATCCTCCGACCGGCATACCAGTCGTAATACCTGACTACCCGATAATGATCTCAGGCATACGCTGAGTGAAGGCGGCGATGAATACCATTTCAAGTTATTCTTTCTCTTTTCCCCCTGGAAAGAATCGCAAAAAAATATTGTGGAACCGCACTGTATTTTCTATTCTCAGCGTTGGTTTTTCCTTATGGAAAGGGTTTTCCTCGACCGTCCCTTCACGCAACGCCGGGTGAGAAAAGAGAGGGGAATAATGCAGCCGGAAGCGCATGCATTGCCGCAAAATCCCAAGTTGTTCCAAACTCTTAACGAGCTCCACCTTTTCAGGGTCCTGGGGAAAACCATCCTGTACAATGTGATAACCATGCTCTTCTACGAGGTCACCGACCTTGTGCACGACTTGGTATGTTCACTGGCGTCCTCTCCCGATACCGACCCCCTGAATTCTCTCGCAGGCCGGCACAATAAGGAAGAAATCCTTCTTGCTCTTGCATACCTCGAAGAGGAAGGTTTCTTTGGAGGAATGCCCGCCGGTGTTCAGAGCAGGCCACCCCCCCTGAAAAAGAGATGGGGAATCAGGCATCTCGAGCTCATGGTCACTCATGCCTGCAACATGGCCTGCCGCTACTGCTACGGGTCGGTGGGGCCCGACCAGTGGGAAGGCGCATCCTGCCTCTATGGAGCGACCACTGGGGGCATGTCCTTTGACGTTGCACAAAGCGGTATCGACTTTCTCTTCGAGGCTTCAGGTCCTCAGAAGGAGCTCAGCGTCGTTTTTTTCGGAGGGGAACCGCTTCTCGAACTGTCTCTGATCGAGAAGATTGTTCCCTATGTCCGCCGGAAAGAAGAGGAAACGGGAAAGAACGTGGACCTCTCCCTCTCGACCAATGGACTGCTCTTGACGGACGCTGTTGTGAAGTTTCTGGTCGCAAACAAGATAGGGTGCCAGGTATCCATCGACGGCCCGCCGGAGTTGCACGACGCCAACCGCCGGTTGCAGAACGGCAAAGGATCGTATGAACGGATTCTGCCCGGCATTCGACGCCTGATTGCGGCCCGGCCCGGCCGGGTCCCTGCGCGTGTGACGGTTTCCAGGGGCTCCGTGGACCTTCCCAGGGTGATCGACCATCTGCTTCGCCTTGGTTTTGGCTCCATCCATATCGAACCGGTCATCGGTGTCGCGGAGGATATGCGGATCACACCCGAGGATGTGGAGGCGATCAAACGGCGCAACGAAGGGCTTGCCGTTTTTCTCGTGAGCGAGGTGAGGAAGGGTCGCTATTTCAACTATTCCAACCTGGTCAAGTTCATTCGGCAGACGAGGGTTGTCAGGGAGCGGCTGGCTCACTATTGCGGCGCCGGCAGGACATATTTTGCTCTTTCCCAGGACGGCGATTTCTACCCCTGTCATCGCTTCGTGGGGATGGAAGCGTATCGCATGGGAGATCCCATAAGGGGGATCGATGAGACGCTTCGAAGGACGATCCTCGATTTGACCGTGGAACGGCGGCCGACCTGCAAGGAGTGCTGGGCGCGCTATCTGTGTGGAGGAGGCTGCTGGAAGCATGCCGTAGACATCCACGGCGGGCTCGATCGTCCGGATTCCCAGTTGAGCTGCGAAATCATCCGCCACCAGATTGAATGCGCCATGGCGATCAACTCGGAACTGAATGTTGCGGATCAAGATATTTTGAGCGAGCTATATGAAAAGGCGACAGAACCCTATTTGATCGCCGAGAAAGGAGGGGACTGAAGTGAGGGAGAGAAGGGAGTTCCTGAAATGGTCCTGCAGACTTACGGGAGGCTATCTTGCCCTGTGTGCGTCCTCGGAAATTCCTCCCCTGAGAAGGGTGAACACCACGCTTTTTGCCCAGGCCCATGCCGCGGAGCCCTGTACCCAGGACACCTGCTCCCAGCAGGACAACTGCGGCACAACCGACACGGCGGGCCACACTTGCGAGCAGAGAGATGTCTGCACTGTCGATGCTTCCGGCGATTGCACCAACGACCAGTGTGAGACGGACAAGTCCTTGAAGTGCACTTCCGACGCCTGCACGTCGGACAAGTCGGGTGAATGCCAAAACGATACCTGTAAATCGGATGCTTCGGGTGGCTGTAAGAATGATCAATGTACTGCGGATTCATCGGGTTCCTGCCGGGGCGACACCTGTGAGACGGACAAATCCGCGGCTTGCGTAAACGACACGTGCAAATCGGACATAGCCGGTAGTTGCCGCGCGGACAGTTGTACATCGGACAAATCCGGTGAATGCGTAAGTGATACCTGTACCTCGGACAAATCACAGAGTTGCAAGAACGACACCTGCACATCGGACAAGTCAGGTTCCGGCCAAAACGATCGCTGTGTCGCCGATTCATCCGGTGCCTGCCAAAGTGATCGCTGCAGCGCCGATTTATCGGGCGAATGCCAGAACGACACCTGCAAGGCGGACAAATCCGCCGCATGCACTGAGGACACCTGCACGTCGGACAAGTCGGCATGGTGTTCCTCCGATCAGTGCGCTACGGATAAATCGGCCCGATGTGTTTCAGATGAATGCGAAAGCGACAAATCCGGCTGTTCGTCGGATGTGTGTGAGGAAGATTCCATAGGGTGCAGGGCCGATCGTTGCAATTCGGACTACTCGAATGCTTGCGAAAAGGACGTCTGCGTTCTGGACCTCTCGACGGTGTGCTCCGGCGATGTATGCCGGGAAGATCGAAGCCCCTCCGATTGCACTGCGTCCGATTCCTGCGTGCTCGACCTTGCTTTCGACTTCGAAGCCAGCAGGAGAGACCTCGCCCGGATGGGATTCAACAAGGCCATGAAGTGGCTCTACAAGCTCGTCATGGTCCTCGCCTTTCTCGCTCTCACACACGGACTGTCTCATGCCCGAACGGTCATCGACAGCAGTAATGCCCAGTTCTATCCGTCACCCAGTTACCTTACGAAGCAGGCCGTATCCGTTCCCGACCCCGTCGGTCCGTTTCTCAGCGACTGTGATGACGACGGCGTTCTCGAAGCGGACACCAACGGAGACGGTCAGTGTACGGACGATCCGGAAGTCAAGGATTACGACGGGGACGGAACACTGGAGCTTCCATCCGGCGCCGTCTTCCAGGGGGATTTTCAGTTTACGACGTTTTTCGTTCCCCACGACGTTCTGATCACGACCACCGGCCCTCTGTCGATCAAACTTGCGGAGGACTCGCGGATTTTTGGAGTCATGCGCCTGGGAGGCGGGTTCTCCCTGGCCGCCGTAGGCATCATCGACAATCGCACCAGTGCCTGGCTCGCCGAGAGCGATGAAGCGGAGATCACCTTCAGCACGGCCCTGAAGGGCTCCGTCGATAAGACGATGACGGTGTTTCGAAGCGACCGGCCCGCACCGACGGTGCCTCCTGTAAAGGACACGGACGGCGACGGAGTGCCAAACTCCAGGGAGGGCAACGCCGACTTCGATAAGGATGGGTTCGCCGACTCAAAGGATCAGGACACCGTCGTGATCAAGCCCGTCAGGGGGAAAGGGCGGATCGCCGTTGACCTTCCAGAGGGTGCGGTGCAACGTCTTGACTTCTGCAATGTGAAAGCGATTTCCGATACGAATCCCTCCGTGGATCAGCAAACCAAACCGCAGGATCGGAAGTTTCCCTACGGACTGATACAGATGGATATTGTCGGTCTGGGATCTGTGAAGGGGAGGAGGGTCACGGTGACTTTCAGGTTTCCGTCCAAAGTGCCGGCCGACGCCGAATACTGGGCGTACAGGGAAGCCGGTGGCTGGTACAGGATTCCCATTGCAAGCCACGACGGGGGCAAGACCATCACATTGCTCCTGAAGGATAAGGGCAACGGAGATGCCGATGGGAAAGCAAACGGCGTGATCAGCGGCCCAGGAGGTCTTGCCGTTCCCAGGTAGATGGTATCTTCTCAATAAGTCCAGGTAACGACGGCTTTGTAGGTCGGCCTTCCATACCCGACACCCCGGCGCAAGAGCTGTCGGAATTGGAATCCCGACCTACCTATTGAGAAGTTACCGACAAGAGCATCAATCCATTGTAATTCCAGTGAAATCTTAAATTCAGGAATTTCAGGGCCAACTGAGTCTGCCCACACTTATAGAGAAGTAACGACGTGTGATGTGAACAGTCTTTGACGACAGACGCGGGGGCAACCGATGACTACCTATCGTATCCATCCAATCGTGATGGGAACCAAGGTCTTCGACAAGGGAATGATGACCTACCAGCACGACTACGGCAAACCTTACACGATCCCAATCTACTGCTGGTATGTGGAAGGCGGCAATCAGACGATCCTGGTAGATACAGGCGAGATGAACCCCATTCAGAGCGCGGACCGTGAGCAAGCCATCGGAGGGCCGATCCACAATTTTGAAACGGGACTTGCGCGCTGGGGCCTCAAGCCGGAAGACATTGACATCGTGGTTCACACCCACCTGCACAACGATCACTGCGAAAACGACTACCGGTGCACCAGGGCCCAATTTGTCGTTCACGAAAAGGAACTGGCGCGTATCCACAATCCCCATCCCCTCGATTTTCGGTATCTGGAAGACTATATCGAGGATGTGGAGACCAACGGTCAGATGCAGGTCGTCTCTGGGGATGCCGAAATCCTGCCGGGCCTGAGGGTTATCCATACGCCGGCTCATACCGACGGCGGAATGTCGGTGCTGGTTGATACCACTGAAGGGCTGGCGGTGATCACCGGCTTTTGCGTGATCGATGAGAATTTCAATCCTCCGCCGTCCATTCGAGGCATGGAGATGGAGGTGATCCCGCCGGGCACGCTGGTCAATGCGTACAGGGCCTACGACATTCTATGTCAGGTGCGCGATATGGCGGATATTCTGATTCCCCTCCATGAGCCGCGCTTCGCCGCCATGGACTCCATCCCTTGAAAGGGGAGGTGAAAGATCCGGGCAGATGCCGAGCCCAAAGAACTCTAGCTGACAGAGGACGCTGGTGTTTCTCCATGGAAGGCTGTTCATGCACCAACTGATAACAATACAGACCAGTATGAGTCAGAGGGGAGTATTTCGTGCCCGCTCCACGAGCAACGCTGCAGAAATCCTTATCTCCATGCTGAATGCTGCTTGACATCAAGGGTGTGATCTTTTATAGATCTACGCTTCGAGTCTGTCGCTATTCATAGAAGTGGAGAATAATCAATGAAAACCATCAGCGCGAAGTTCGAGCCTGACAGTCGCAAGTGGGTCTTGATGGATGCCGAGGGCAAGGTGCTCGGCCGTCTTGCCACCCAGATCGCCATGCGCTTGAGAGGAAAGCATCTTCCCGGGTTCACTCCCCATGTGGATACGGGTGACTTTGTGGTTGTGGTCAATGCCGAGAAGGTACGCCTGACCGGAAGGAAAATGGACCAAAAATTATATTACCGGCACACCGGTTATATGGGAGGGATAAGGACCACCACGGCGCGGAAGCTCAACCAGGACCATCCTGAGAGAATCATCCGGTTTGCCGTAGCAGGCATGCTCCCCAAGAACAGGCTGGGCCGAAAGCTCTTGAAAAAGCTCAAGATTTATCGGGGTGCCGAACATCCTCACGAGGCTCAGCAGCCCCTGAAATTGGCTCTATAAGACTCCATCGGGAATGAGGAGAGGATTTTGATGGCAGATCAGCGATTCTATGCGACGGGAAAGCGCAAAACGGCTGTGGCGCGCGTCTGGTTGAAGCCCGGAACCGGGACGGTAATGATCAACAAGAGGCCCATCGACCAGTATATTGACCGGGAGACGAGCAAGATGATCATCTATCAGCCGCTGACTCTCACGGGGACTTTCGGCAAGCTCGACATATCCGTGAATGTCCACGGAGGCGGTGGCTCCGGTCAGGCCGGGGCGATCCGACACGGCATTTCCAAGGCCCTCCTGGAATACAATCCTGAGTTTCGGGAGGTGCTCAAACGCGCCGGCTTTCTCACCCGCGATTCTCGAGTGAAGGAAAGAAAGAAATACGGACTGCGCAGCGCTCGTGCTCGCTTCCAGTATTCGAAACGTTAGACTTCTCATTTTCTACTGGCAAGAATGTTGTGGCGGGATCTCATTTGAACAGCTTTCCATAGATTCTTCCGCTCTCTGAGAGGGGCGTTGCAGAACCCCCATTGACACTCCCAGTGGAAATCAGGATTGAATCAAGACGGCACGGGGCGTTGCGCGATAAGCGTAATGCCCCGTGTCTTATTCAGGGAGGGAGATGACGATGTTGCGCGTGGCCATAGCCGGGGCGTCAGGGTACACCGGGTTTGAGCTCATCCGAATTCTCTGCCGGCATCCGGAAGCTCGGTTGACCATGATCACATCCCGGCAGCAGGCCGGGCAGAAGCTGGCCGCATTCTATCCTGCCTTCAAAAGCCTTGTTGAGCTCACCTTTCAGGAGGCCGATCCCGACCGGTTTGCGGAAGAATCCGACCTGGTCTTTACGGCGCTGCCGCATCAGGCTGCGATGGATCTTGTTCCTGCCCTGCTGACCAGGAACCTCAAGGTAGTGGACCTCAGTGCGGATTATCGATTCCGCGATCCGGAAGTGTATGCACAATGGTACCAGCCCCACAAGACGCCGGAACTGTTCCGTGAGGCTGTGTACGGCCTGCCAGAGCTTTACCGTGATGCCATCAGGAAGGCTCGTCTCGTGGGCAACCCCGGATGTTATCCGACCAGTGTCATTCTTGCGGCAGCCCCTCTTCTTAAGAACTCCCTGGTAGAATCCGGAAGCCTCATTGCAGACTCCAAGTCGGGGGCAAGCGGCGCCGGAAGGGGTGTTTCCCTCGCTCTTCATTTTTGCGAGGTGAATGATGGGTTTAAGGCCTATAAGGTGGGGGAGCATCGGCATACGCCCGAGATTGAACAGGAGTTGAGCCTTCTTGCCGGTGAGCCCCTCAGGATATCTTTTACACCCCATCTCCTGCCCATGAGTCGGGGTATTTTGAGCACGGTTTACGCCAGTCTGCGGGATGGGGTCACCGCCCCGGATGTGGACGAGGCTTTCCGCCGCTTTTACAGGGAGGCTCCATTTGTAAGGCTTTGTGGGGATGCATTTCCCACAACCCTCCAAGTCCGTGGGAGCAACTATTGTGATATTGGGTGGAAGGTTGACGAACGAGTGAGAAGGGTGATCGTCGCTTCCGTAATAGACAATCTCATGCGGGGCGCTTCCGGGCAGGCGACATGCAACATGAATCTCATGAGCGGGCTGCCTGAAGAGATGGGTATCGATCAGGCACCCTGGCAACCGTGATGGACCCGCAGGCCAGGCGCAACTTCAAGCTCGTGCTGGAATATGACGGGTCGGGATATCACGGATGGCAGCGCCAGGAAGGGGTGCTCACCATCCAGGAGGTGCTGGAATCCCGGCTGGAAATCATGCTGGGAACCCCCATCGGAGTGCGTGCCTCCGGGAGGACCGATGCCGGTGTACATGCCCGGGGACAGGTGGTGAGTTTTTACGGGCGGACGAGACTTGACCCAGGCGAGATTCTGCGGGGACTCAACAGTCTCCTTCCAGAAGACATTGTTGTGCTTCAGGCGGAGGAAATGCCCGATTCCTTCCACGCCAGGTTTTCAGCCATAAGCAAGACGTACGAATACCGGGTTCTTAACAGGAAAGTGCCATCAGCCCTGGACCGGAAATATGCCTGGCATGTGGCGCGGCCGTTGGAGCAACAAGCCATGGCAGCCTGCCTGGAGAAGATCATTGGAGTGCACGATTTTGCAGCCTTCATGGGTTCTGGTTCCTCGGTCAAGTCATCGGAGCGGCATGTTCTTAAGGCCTGCCTGAAGGTCCTGGACGGGGAGAAGCTGATTTTCATGTTTCAGGCCGACGGGTTTCTGAGGCATATGGTCAGGAATCTTGTTGGCACCCTCGTGGAGGTTGGAAAGGGCAGGAGGTGTGTGGAGGGCTTCCTGGAAGTCCTTGAAAGCAGAGACCGAAAGCGGGCGGGAATGACCGCCCCCGCACACGGTCTTTTTCTTGTCTCTGTCGACTATGATATGGGGGGTTGCTCCTCCTGACAATGAAGGGATTTGATATGAAGTTGGCCAAGCGCTTGGATCGCATCAAACCATCCGCCACCTTGACCATCAACGCCAAGGCCAAGGCTTTGAAGCGGCAGGGGACTCATATCATCAATTTTGGGGTAGGGGAGCCGGATTTCGACACACCGATACACATTCAGGAAGCGGCCATCAAGGCCATGAGGGATGGTCAGACCCGCTATACGGCGGTCAGTGGAATCGACGAACTGAAGGACGGCGTCTGCGAATTGATGAGAAAAGACTACGGTCTCAGCTTCAGCAGGGAAAACGTGCTCATTTCGTGCGGCGGAAAACACGCCCTGTACAATCTTTTCCAAGCGCTGCTCGACCCGGGCGACGAGGCTATCCTTCCTTCTCCCTACTGGGTATCCTACCCCGACCTTGTTGAATTGGCCGAAGGCGTCACAGTAGCTGTGCCGTGCCCTGAGGAAAGTGGATTCAAGCTCCTGCCGGAACAACTCGAGAATGCCATTACTCCGAGAACACGCCTTCTCATCATGAACAGCCCATCGAACCCCACCGGAGCCGTGTACTCGCGGTCTGATCTGGAAGCCCTCGCGGAAGTGTTGATTCCCCATGAAGAGATCCTGATTGTCTCGGACGACATTTACTATCGTATCCTTTTTGACGGTGCTCCCTGGGTCAATTTTGCGATGATTGACAGGCGGCTCCGTGAGAGGACTTTTATCGTCAACGGTGTGAGCAAGAGCTCATGTATGACCGGTTGGCGAATCGGCTATCTGGTGGGAAACGAGGAGGTCATCAAAGGAGCAACCAAAATTCAGGGACAGTCGACCAGCAATCCCACTTCCATTGCACAATGGGCGAGTGTTGCGGCCCTGAAGGGCGATCAGGAATGTGTTGCTCAGATGACCAGAGTATTCGAAAGGCGTCGCGATTACGTCATGGACCGACTGGGGGGAATCCCCGGCGTGAAGTGTCCTCGCCCAAGCGGGGCATTTTACGTTTTTCCCAACTTCAGCGCTTACTACGGCAAGGCGGCTGACGGGCGAATCATCAACAGTTCCCTTGAGTTGGCGGATTACTTTATGGAGCGTGCCCATGTTGCGGTTGTTCCCGGGATTGCCTTTGGTGAGGACCGGTGTCTCCGTTTTTCGTACGCTCTTTCCATGGAAGAGCTCAAAGACGGCTTTGACCGCGTTGCCGATGCCCTCAAGGCCATGAAATGATTTTCTAAATTGACGGGCTATGGTTTTTCTGGTAAGGGATGCCTCTGATAGGCTCCCTGTGGTACCAGACCTCCTGTTGCAGCTTCTTTCCTCTTTCAAAGCTCGGTCTGTTGCTGGTTGCGTCCGAACTCTCCGATTCCGTTGATGCCTATCATCTCAATGCCTGGCGGTATTCACACCATGAGCTGCTACAATAAGCGGACCGGCCAGGATTTTCTCAATTCCCATCTTAAGGTCGGATCCAATTTGAGCAGTCCCTCATGCCCCCTTGGGCCACCCGAACGATGAAGAAGTGCCCTGCTCGAAGAGGGTCGGGTTTCTCAAACGACGCTCCGCCCTCGGGAATGGGAATTCGACCTGCCTTGGGGATGGAACCAGACAATTCGTGGAATCATTGAAAAGCTTATAATAGAGGCATCTTGGGTTGAATCCGGGTAATTTCTCGATAAGTCCTGGCAAGCCAGCTTTGCAGGTCGGGTTTCCATATCCGACAACCCGGCGGAAAGTCTGTCGGGCTGTGAATCCCGATCCACTGAGTGAGAGAGTACGAATCAGGAATTGCGGCAATTGGCATCATCGAACACGGAGAATTCCATCATGCATTTCACGAGATCGAATGTGCATCGCAGCCCTGCAGCCTGCTGCGGAGGCCCCGGAATCATGCTCGCATTGGCGGAACAAGACCACCAGAGGAGGAGGTAGATCATGAGTGAGCAGTTGTCGTATGGAGACTTTATGAGAGGGCTCTTCGATACAGAGCGAATTTTCGAAAAGCCCGAGCCTCTCAAGGGTATTAGGGTGCTCGAAGTCTGCTATGTCGTGCTCGGTCCGGCAGCCTGCGATTACCTGGCCGAATTCGGCGCCGAACTGATCAAGTTTGAAGGGCAGAGGGGCGAGCAGATGCGGTTCGTAACGCCTCTTGCCTATTTCTGGAAGAATCTTTCTCCCGGCCTTCAGGAGCAAAATCATAACAAGTACTGGGTGGGGATGCATCTTGGCCACCCAAAGGCAAAGGAAATATTCCTGGACCTCGTGAAGCGTTCGGATGTGGTCGTGGATAACCTCACACCGGGCCGGATGAAGGAATGGGGCATGAGCTATCAGGAGCTCAAAGAGATCAATCCCCGCATTATCCAGCTCCACGTTTCGGGCTACGGAAGCTGGGGACCCTGGACGGGAAGGACCTCTTACGACGCGGTGGCTCAAAGCATGGGCGCCCTTTCACCCATAACCGGCTTCGAGGGAAGGGGTCCTATCAAGTCCGGAGTCTGGATCGCCGACTGGATCACGGGGCTCATGTGCGCCAATGCCATCCTGGCTGCCCTCAACTATCGTGAGCGCACCGGCCGTGGCCAGTTCATCGACTACTCCCAGGTCGAAAATGTCATTCGATGGCTCGACTGGACCTGGCTTTACTCCTCTAAAACAGGCGAGGACAGACCACGATCCGGCAACCGCGATCTTGCCGTATGCCCCTCCGACCTTTTCGACTGTGCAGACGGCTGGGTGGCTCTGGCGGCCTTCAGCCGGGCGGAATTCCAGGGGCTGTGTACAGCAATGGACAGGTCCGAGCTCTTCCAAAAGTACCCGGAACCCCATGATCGCCTGAAGGACGAGCATGCGCGGGAGATCCTGCGGGTTGTCGCGGAATGGACCGCGACAAGAAATGTCTCGGAAATTGAGGAGCTTGCCTGCCGCCACGGTTTCGCCGCTTCCCGCGTCTTGCAGGTGAAGGACGTCTATCACGGGAAGCACTTCAAGGAGCGCGGCGCGGTGCAGACATACGAGGATCCCCTCTACGGCGACATGACTGAGCCCTGCTACCCACCGCGCCTGAGCGAAACGCCTGGAAGGCTCAAATGGGCCGCTCGCCCAATAGGGATGGACAACGAGTACGTGCTGACGAAGATTCTTGGACTGTCATCCGACCAGGTGAAAGAGCTGAGTCGAGAGGGTGTGATTTTCAAGTGGAATCCTCAAGTTGCCTCGCATTGTCCGCCTCCCGACTGGGACGGCAAGCGAGGAATCAAGTTTCCGTAAAGACGGGCGAAAACGAGGGAGGCAGGACTATGGCGGAGAATAAGAATGCGAATTCCACGGATATTCAATTCGAGGGGGCTGACATCGAACAGGATTTGATAGCCGACCAGAACATCGTCGGGATGGCCATTAACAGAGAATACGCCCGTTGGGCTCACCGGGAGACGCATCCCGATGAGGTTCCGTCAAAGCCGGAGGCGCTGGACGACATGCTCGTGATCGATGCAAGCCGCGGGAGCTTTGCGGGGCTTTTCGCTTCCTCGATTCTCGCGGAGCTTGGTGCGGAGGTAATTCGACTCGAGCCCCCTGAGGGAGACCTCGCAAGAAAAATGAGCCCATACGGGTTGATGATTAACGACACGGGTCTTGGCTACCTCGTGGAAGGACGAAACAAGTCGCACATTACCCTGGATGTCACCAAGGAAGAGGGAGGCAAGCTCTTCAAGAGGCTGGTGAAGCACGCGGATATTTTCATCGAGACATTCAAGCCGGGCTTCCTCGACAGCATCGGTGTCGGTTACAGGCAGATTTGTGAGGTGAATCCAGGCCTTATCCACTGTGCCATCCACACGTACGGGCAATTCGGCGAGGATTCAGAGAGGTGCGCCAATCAACCGGATTACGATATCGTGAATCAGGCGAGAGGCATCATCATGTCCATAACAGGGGAGCCCGACCTCGACCCCGAAGTACCCGATAATTACAAAAAGCCTTTGCGGCAGGGCAACTGGATGGGATGGTATGCGGGAGGTGCATGGGCTGCCTTCGGGATCCTGAACGCGATGCTTCACAAGCGACAGACCGGAAAAGGCCAGTTCATCGACTGCTCGCCGCCGGAGGGTCTTCTCGCCATATCCAATTACGCCATGCAGTATTTCCACATGTCCGGGAATCAGATGCCGCGGGCTGGAAATTACGACTACGCCGTTTTCCCTTACACCTATGTGCAATGCAGGGACGGCTATACTTTCATTTCCGGTTTTACCGATCCGAACTGGACAGCCCTCTGCGAGATCATGAACCGACCCGACCTCAAGAGCCGGTTCCCAACCATCAAGGAGCGACTCACACCGGAGAATCAGCCCAAGATCCAGCATGAGATCGAGAAATTCACGACGCGCTACACATCGGACGAGCTTCTTGAGGTCATAACCGAATACGGGAAAAGGGCGGATAAGAAAGGAACCGTCGTTACCGGAAGGCTTGAGACACCCCTGGATGTGCTTCAGAGAGACCACTGGAAAGCGCGAAGGACCTTTATTACGATGAACGACCCTGATTACGGGGAGCTTCTTGTACAGAATTCCACGTTCAAGACCATGACGGAGACACCCGGGAGGATCAAGTGGATCTGCCGCCCCGTGGGAGCGGACAACGTATATATTTACCAAAAATATCTCGGCCTTGGAGATACAGAGCTGACGGAGTTGAAGGGGCGGGGGGTGATCTGAAATTGCGGCCGTGGCGGGGGACACCGGCAGGCACCCCCCGCCGTGGAACTTACAGCTATCTGGTGGTCAGGCCTTTCTCCACGGCGAAAGCCGTCAACGCGGAAGCACTGTGCAGGTCCAGCTTTCGCATGAGATTCGCTCGATGCTTTTCGACGGTCTTTGCGCTGATACACAGGCAGTCGGCGATGTCCTTGTTCCTGTATCCCTCCGCAACCATTTTCAGGATCTCCCGTTCCCGCTGGGTGAGTGTTTCCCACGCAGTTGAGGGTTTGAGCGTTCTGCGGCCCTCGAGATACCCTTCGATCACCTTCTCCGAAATTCCCGGACTCAGGTACGATTTTCCCGATAGAACACACTCGATGGCGAGCATCAGTTCACTGTGGGTGGCGTCCTTAAGGACGTAGCCGTCCGCGCCCGCCTTAAGGGCGGCAAGGATGTATTCCTCGGTCTTGTGGACGGTCAGTACCAGGATTCTTGTTTCTGGATGATGGCGCTTGATCTCCTGAATGGCTCCCATCCCGTTCATCCTCGGCATGGAGAGGTCCATCAGAATGAGGTCAGGCTTCAGGTTCTCCGTGTTACGAACGGCGGCAAGCCCGTCTTCCGCTTCCCCGACGACAGTCAGGTTTGGATTCGATGACAGAAGCATGCGCAGCCCCTCTCGGAGTATGGTATGATCTTCAGCAATCAAAATTCGCTTCTTATCTCCCATCACTTGTCCTCTGAAAGCACATTCCCGTGCTCACCGGAAGCATTCAGGTCCGAAGGATACAATAAAAATGAATCAGTGTGAATCATTTTCAGGGCATCATTGCACCATCCCCCCATTGTTTATTCCTCTTAAAATACAGTCCTCCATCGATCAAGATACGGTGAATACCCCATTTACAGAACGGTCCCGAAGGACTACGGATGCTCTAAACCAATCTAAGATCTGGAGTCGCTGGAAACACTTCAAGATAGTATCATTTATTGACCTCTAAGGAGTCCTTCCGTGTGCCGAACACTGATTGTCGAGGACAACGACGCCTTTCGTCAATCCTTGAAGGAAATGCTGCATACGCGTTTTCCATCCATTCTTGTGGAGGAAGCGACCGATGGTTTGGAGGCTCTGCAGAAGATCACATCGAATCGCCCAGATCTGGTTTTCATGAACATGACGCTGCCTCGGGGCAATGGTTTGGATATCACCAAGAAGATCAAAGGGGAAAATGCGAAGGTTGTGGTGGTGCTCCTCACGAGCCATGACCTGCCCGAATATCGAGAAGCGGCTTACAGCAGCGGAGCGAGCTACTTCTTCGCGAAAGGAGTCTCTACCAGCGAAGAGATCTACACCCTGGTTCGATCCATGATGGTATCCAGGGGGGATCCGTGCTCATTTTGAGAGACTTCATGATGTATTGACCCCTCCAGCGTCGGCTATACACAAAAGCCTTCTCTCTAGAGCACACTGGTCATTCGCAGCCAGTCGGGTCGACCAGCGAGGGTTTCAGCCAGGGTGTTCTGAGAGCCCAGGATTTTCACAAGGCCTGACCGATTCACACCTTCCAGGACTTCCGCAAACTCCCTGAAATCCCGGGAAGTTGTAGACAGAATCTCCTCCCGCATCTCTTGCCTTTTGTCTTCAGTATCGTGTGTAAGATGGCGCAGCATGGAGAGATATCCTTTGGCGTCGGGCAGGTGGTAAGTGTCCAGGTTTCCAATGGCTCCAATGATCGCCTTTCTGATTTCGTCCTCGCTCAGATCTGTGTGACGAAGGAAGTCCGCGCTCATGTCGAAGTTTTCCAGAGTCTTGAGCGTGTTGGGGTCACGATAGGAGACGAAGGTTAGAGCACCGGACAGACGGTCGAACTGGCAAAAGGCGCCGTAAGCCCCCCCACGGACGCGGATACTCTCCCACAGCCAGGAATTGCGGAGATATCCGGTGATGACTCTGCTCGATCCATGGAAGCGATATCCCAACTGATAGAGGTTGGCCCCCTTTCCCACAAAATTGATCTGAGTCGGCACGGTGAGAGCTTCGTTATCGGGGGGTAACTCGGGATTCCACCGGGTGGGGGTGAGCCTCGCAGGTGTGATGACGGGAAGGCTCTCCAGGAAAGGAGAGAGGTGGGAATCCAGAAGGCTCCAGTTGGGTTGATCGAGTGTGACGTTCACGATCATGTTGGCGCGATTTACTAAAAGCCCTCTTATGGTCTCCAGGACGGAGAGAATCACCGGCCAATCATCATCCACTCGGGATGCGAGCTCGCGTATGAAAAAGAGGTGACTGATTCCGGACATCTGTTCCATGGCCCAGTCCGCTTTTCCGAAGTGTGAACGGAGACGGGTATTGATCATCTGGTGACCGCTGGGCACAATTCTCTGCTCCTGTCTTGCCCTTTCCTCCAGCACCATCTGACGGAACCTCTCGCGATTGTCCAATTTGATGGAAAGGAGAAGATCCCGGATGATACCAAGGAGTTCGTGCGTCTGGGAAACCATGGCCTTTCCCCTGAGGAAAAGCCAGGCCGCAATGTCTTCGCTTCCGCTCACGGCCGACGTGAAGCAATCGGGTCGTATGCCGCCGGTGCTACGACTGATGCGCTGGGAGAGTGTGACGAAATCCTCCTTCTCCGTGCCGATCTCCACAAGGGACCTTCCCAGAAGGTGTACGTAGGGAAGGTATTCCTGGGGCAGTGCAGCAAGGTTGAACCCGATGTCCAGGTAGACAATTCCGTTGGTGAAGAGGTCATGATAAAGAACTCGCGTCTTGTGAAGGCTTTCTTCCCTGATGGGAATGATCTTGTTCTTCCGGTCGAGGTCGGACAGCCTGAGGGAAGGAATAGCCGCGAGAGCTTCGGGGGGATCCGGCAGTTCCTGCAGTTCCTTGAGTCTGTGAGTGTTCCGTACCAACTCGTCCAGTGCCTCTGAATCCATTCCCTGGCGAATGGATTCCAGGCGCTTCCTCTCGTCTTCCCGTTCAGCCTCTTCCAGAGCAGGGTCGGGCTTGAGGAGAAGTGTCGTACGGTGAGGATTTTTCAGGAAGTGCTGATCGATGAGTCTCTCGAAAAAGCGGAGATCTGAATCCAGGGAGCTCTTTATCGCTGACAGAGGGGTTTCAAAGGCGATCATGGCCACGGGATCTCCACCGTGGAGCCAGGCTGTGAGCGCCCGGAGCATGAGGGCAAGTCCTCTGGGAAAGTTTCCCGTGTTCTCCTCCCGCATTCTAAATTCGATGGTATTCAGGGCTGCTTCGATGAACTGGCGATCAATGCCGGATGCTACAAGTTGAGAGAGAGTCTCGAGAATGAGGGTTTCGATGCGGTCGGCCTCCTCTATGTTGATCCCTTTCAGGCCGGTGGAAAAGTACATCTGGCGAAGGTCCGTCTCCAGGCCAACCCCTGCAAGATCATCTCCGAAACGCGAGTCAATGAGGGCTTTGCGCAAGGGAGAGCCGGGCATCCCCAGGAGAATATACTGCAGGAGCTGCAGGCTCAGTTTCATTTCCGGATCCGTCGTTTCGGGCAGGAGCCAGTTGATGGTAATCATGCCCTTTGCGGAGCCTTCACTCTCAGGTTGATTTCCTCTGACAGCGAACGATCGCACGATGCGCCTCGGTGCCTCGAAGGGCGGTTGCAGATGAATGGCGGAATCGGCATCCATTCGATTGAAGTCCTTGAGGTATTCATTGAGGATACGGAGCCGTTCCTCAGGGGGGTCGTCGCCGTAGAAGTAGATCCGGGCATTGGAGGGATGGTAGTATTTTTGATGAAACGATTTGAATTGCTCAAATGTGAGGGATGGAATCTCCCTGGGATCGCCCCCCGAATCAAGGCCGTATGTGTTTTCGGGAAAAAGGGATTGCTGGGAGCGTTCGGCAAGGACATTGTCTGGAGAAGAATAGGCTCCTTTCATTTCGTTGTAGACAACACCCTTATAAATGATGGGCTCTTCCTTTCTCTCCAGATCCAGGTGCCACCCTTCCTGCTGAAGAATGTGTGGCGTCAGACGGGGATAGAAGACCGCATCAAGGTAGACATCGATGAGATTATAGAAATCCTGGAGGTTCAGGCTGGCAACGGGGTAACAGGTCTTGTCGGGATACGTGAAGGCGTTGAGAAAGGTTTTCAGGGAGCCCTTGAGAAGCTCTACGAAGGGCTCTTTGACCGGATATTTTCGGGATCCGCAGAGCACGGAATGTTCCAGAATATGAGCGACACCGGTAGAATCCGAGGGGGGCGTTCGGAACGTGATTCCAAAAACCTTGTTCTCATCCTCATTGGACAGAGACAGCAGTTGAGCTCCTGTCCCGGCATGAACGAAGAATCGCGCATGCGTTCTCAGTTCGTCGATGAACTGTTCCCTGATCAGTTGGAAGCCATGGGATAGTGTCATTTATTCCTCCAAGAAATGATGAGGTGCTG
>JAAYUJ010000419.1 GCA_012517775.1 Deltaproteobacteria bacterium | reverse complement strand
GACGGCTCGGATTTTTGGGTCGAGGTCTCTCTCTCTTTGATGACGATACAGGGGCAACAGGTATTGTTTACATCCATGCGTGACATCACTGACCGCAAGCGGGCCGAAGATGAGCTCGTGGAAACCAACCAACTGCTCGAAGCGGCCATCGCGCGAGCCAACGAAATGGCCGTCCAGGCTGAAATGGCCGCCATCGCCAAGAGCGAATTCCTGGCAAACATGAGCCACGAGATCCGCACCCCCATGAACGGGATCATCGGGATGACCGGACTGCTGCTGGATACGGAGCTCACCGAGGATCAGCGCCGCTATGCCGAGATCGTGCGTGCCAGTGGTCAATCACTGCTGGGCCTGATCAATGATATCCTCGACTTCTCGAGGATCGAGGCCAAGAAGCTTGACTTGGAATTCCTTGACTTCGATTTGTCAGGCCTGTTGGATGATTTTGCCGCCTCCTTGGCTTTGCGGGCCCATGAGAAGGGGGTGGAATTTCTCTGCACCGCGGATACAGCCATCCCCACGCTCCTGCGCGGCGATCCCGGCCGCCTGCGTCAGGTTCTCACCAATCTTGCAGGCAACGCCATCAAGTTCACCCATGACGGAGAAGTGGCGGTCCGTGCCGTGCTGCTGGAAGAGAATGAAAACGATGTCCTTTTGCGCTTTTCGGTGCGCGACACGGGGATCGGCATTCCCAAAGAAAAGATCGGTCTGCTCTTCAACAAATTCAGCCAGGTGGACGCTTCGACCACGCGGAAATACGGGGGCACAGGCCTGGGTCTCGCTATTTCGAAACAGCTGGCGGAACTGATGGGGGGTGAGATCGGCGTAAACAGCGAAGAGAGTAAAGGCTCGGAGTTCTGGTTCTCTGTGCGTCTTGGCAAACAGCCCATGGGGCGGGGGGTGGAAAACTCTCCGGCCGCAGACCTGCGCGGCGTCCGCGTCTTGATCGTGGACGACAACACTACCAGTCGCGAAATCCTGAGAACCCATCTTGCATCCTGGGGTGTGCGCCCGGCGGAGGCTCGGGACGGGCCCGAAGCAATCCATGCCCTCTTCCTGGCACTGGAGGAAAACGATCCGTTTCGGATTGCTCTGATCGACATGCAGATGCCGGGAATGGACGGCGAGACCTTGGGAAGAATCATAAAGGCGGACGAGCGTTTGGCGGAGACCCGAATGGTGATGCTGACGTCCCTGGGGATGCGGGGCAATACACAGCGCTTGGAGGAGATCGGTTTCGCGTCGTGTGGGACCAAGCCGATACGGCATCAGGAACTGAAGTCGATTCTGTCCCTGGTGCTGACGAAGGGGAACGGGGTAGAGCCTGTGTCGCGGTCCATCACCACACCGCATGTGACCAATGAGAAATCGAACCTGTTCGCGGACCGCAGAAGACGCATCCTACTGGCCGAGGACAACATCACCAACCAGCAAGTGGCCTTGGGTATCCTGAAAAAACTCGGCTTGCACGCTGACGCGGTGGTCAACGGCTCGGAGGCGCTCAAAGCCCTGAAGACCATCCCTTACGATCTGGTGCTCATGGACGTGCAGATGCCCGAAATGGACGGCATCGAGGCCACTCGCCAAATCCGCAGCTCCCAATCCATGATGCCCAATCGCCGGATTCCTGTCATCGCCATGACCGCCCATGCCCTCCAGGGTGACCGGGAGCGATGCTTTAAGGCGGGCATGAATGACTACGTCACCAAGCCGGTCTCAACGCAAGCGGTGGCGGAAGTGCTGAATCGATGGCTGCCGAAGGATACAAACACAAATCCTGATGAATCAGGAAAATTGAATGATGCATCCAGTACCGGAAAAGAAGATAATAATGAGGAAGGAGATGCTTCATCACCCAACACGCATCACGCACCCGCGATATTTGACCGGGCTGCGCTGCTGGATCGCCTAATGGATGACGAGGATCTGGCCCGCACGGTGGCTGAAGGCTTTCTTGAAGATATTCCCCTGCAGATCGAAAAACTGCGGGGCTGTCTGGAGTCCGGCGACGCCCCAGGCGCCGAGCGCCAGGCACACACCATCAAGGGAGCCTCAGCCAACGTCGGCGGTGATGCCCTGTGCGCGGTGGCTTCCGAGATGGAGATGGCGGGAAAGGCCGGAGATCTGACCGCCGTCAAGGTTCGGATGCCCGACCTCGAAGCACAGTTCGGTGTATTGAAGGAAGCGATGACCCGAGAGCTTTGAACTTGCGCAACCACGAAGCGTGTGGGACACAATCGTGGTAACCATAGTGCCGGGAGACTCGAATGGAATCCGATCGACTCACAAGGAGCCGGCCTTCATGCACATCCTGATTGCCGAGGACGATTTCACCTCCCGTATTATGTTGGAGGGCCTATTGAAGAAGGAAGGCCACAAGGTAACGGCCACAATCAACGGCGCTGCAGCTTGGGACGTTCTGCAGCAGCCCGATGCGCCCCGACTGGTGATTCTTGATTGGATGATGCCGGAGATGAATGGCCTGGAATTGGTGCGCCGGGTCCGTGCCATGAAAACGAGCCGGCCGCCGTATATGATCATATTGACCAGCAAAGGTAAGAAGTCTGATGTTATTGCCGGCCTGGATGCAGGAGCTGACGATTATCTGGTTAAGCCCTTCGACCCGGGAGAGCTCCGTGCCCGCATAGAGGTCGGCCGGCGCATGCTCGATATGCAGGATGCGCTCATCGAAAGCCGGGAAACCTTGGCCCATCAGGCCACGCACGATTCATTGACAGGAGTCTTGAATCGCCGGGCCATTCTTGACCGGCTGCACGAGGAGCTCGCACGGGCAGGACGCCATGACGATTTCCTGGCCGTCGGGATGTGCGATATTGATCATTTCAAAGACGTCAACGACACGTTTGGACACCAAACCGGGGATGACGTGCTTTGCGGTGTCACGCAGATCCTGAGCAAGAGCATCAGGGAATACGATTCCATAGGGCGCCTGGGGGGCGAGGAATTCCTGGTGATCATACCAATGAGAGCAGGGGCAGGTTGCCTGTCCATGTTCGACAGGATGTGCACGCAGGTTGCTGAAAGCAAGATAGGGACAAGATCAGGTGAACTGTCCGTTACGGTGAGCATCGGCGTGGCTTCTACTGCCCTCGGGAATAAGGTGGATGAGATACTGGATGCGGCCGACAGGGCATTGTATCGGGCCAAGTCCGAAGGCCGCAATCGCGTCGCCCATGGCTGAAGGGATGATGAAAACAGAGCTGCTGTTCAAAAGGTTCGATGCATCCCTTTGGGATGCTGGAACTGCATTGAGAAGAAAAGATCCCTCCCTGCAACCTCAAGCATGATAAGGGTCTAAGGCAATCAGCAAAGGCCGAGCTTGAAAGAGTCGGACGATGGTCTTTGTCAATTGGTGGGTCAGGGTTCCAATCAAGACAGCCCCTGTGCCAGAGTGTCGGGCATGGAAACCCGATCTGCAAAACCATTATTACCTGGATTTGTTGAGAAGTTGTTGAACGATAAGCTGACGGTTGTGATCATCGGAAAAAGGAGGCGCGTTTTGTGCCTTTGCTCGAGCTATCAGGGTGAAAAACGCACTCCTGCCGCCACCTTCCCCGAAGGCCACGTGTTTTACATGCGGGGATGAGAGGTGCGATTCAAAGGGGGCTGAAGGTTGGTGTGACGTTTGCTATCATTTGTCCCAGCAATGGTTAGCAGACTCTGCCGTGTGCGTGCAGGAATACTGAATTGCGTGCATCGGGCACATGAGGACTCGTCTCTTGATATTGTACAGCGAGAGGCTTTTATCGTACCCTCTCAATAAGTAGGTCAGGATTCACGTCCCGGCCTACTTCTCCGCCAGAGTGTCGGGTATGGAAACCCGACCTGCAAAGCCATTATTACCTGGGTTTATTGGGAAGTTGCCTTTTATCTGGTTGCAGGAGGCAAAGTCAGATTTTCGATCGGCAGCCCGGGGAGGAATCGTCAGTTTGCCCGATGGTACGATTTGCTGGAACAACGATGGAAGGGGGCGGAAATGATATCCGCGTTTGATGTGAAAGAGGCATTGAAAACGATAGTGGATCCCGAGCTCAAACGGAACCTGGTCGACCTGAAAATGGTCAGGGACATCGACATTCAGGATGGGCACGTGAAGGTTACTCTCGCGCTCACAACTCTTGGGTGCCCCATGAAGAAGAAGTTCGTCGAGAACGTGAAGGAGGTTGTCGCAAAGCTCCCCGGCGTCAAGTCCACGGAGGTCGAAGTAACAGCCATGAGCCGGGAGGAACTGGACAAGCTCTTTCCCAAGCACCCCCTCAAAGGGATTGAACGTGTGTCCCATTTCGTAGCGGTAGCCAGCGGAAAGGGCGGCGTGGGGAAGACGACGGTTGCCGTCAATCTTGCCCTGGCACTGGCCAGGGAGAATCTGAACGTGGGGCTTCTGGATGCGGATGTATACGGCCCGAGCATCCCGACAATGCTGGGACTCATGGATCGCCCGAGAGCGGAGAGCGGAATGCTTTTGCCACTGGAGAAGTTCGGCATGAAAATCATGTCGTTCGGATTCTTCATAGAGGGAAAGCAGGCACTTATCTGGAGGGGGCCGCTGGTGTCCAAGACCCTCAAGCAACTCCTCGATGACGTCATGTGGGGTGATCTGGATTGTCTCGTTGTGGATCTGCCTCCCGGCACGGGAGACCCTTCCATCACGGTCGCCCAGTCGATCCCCAGCGTGTCGGTTGTTATGGTGACCACTCCCCAGGAAGTTGCCCTGGCGGATGTGCGTAAGGCCGTCTGCATGTTCAGAGATATGAATATCAGGATTGCGGGCATCGTGGAAAACATGTCCTACTTCATTCATGGCGATTCCGAAGAGAGAATTGAGATCTTTGGGTCCGGAGGAGGAGCGACCCTGAGCCGCGAGTCGGGAATTCCTCTCCTGGGTTCCATCCCCATTGACCTGGGGTTGCGAAAGGGTGGGGATTCTGGGATACCCCTCATGTATGATGCGCCCAATTCAGACACAGGCGAGGTATTCAAGGGCATCGCCCGCAAGATGATTTCTCTCTCGGCCATTTCCCGAAAAGCTGTCGCATGACATTGAAATGTGTCTCCCATATTTGACGCTGCCCGAGCAGTAAAAGTGAGCGTCATGTTTTTCCTCTTTAGTGGTATGATAATCCCTCCCCGGCGGCTGGGAAGGTTGTTGATCCGCCGCCTCATCCATACTCCTGTTCCGGCGCAACGTCACAAACAGTAACTTCTGTCATGCTCTGCAATGCTGCATCTCTTCAATCGAAGTATGCGTTATCGGTCGAAAGGCACACTACCGGGTCCACGCCCAGCGGAACCTACCAGGAGACCTGGCGGTTCATCTTGCTGTGTGAGCCTTGCAGGTTCCCAAATCCTCCCCAGTTGGGGGAAGAATCATGCACCTCTCCCGCAGAGTCCATCGAATACCCACACATCGCGCTGCAGTGGCAATCTGCAGTGTCTTGGTCTTCGTTCCGGCGCTGCAATGTCAGGCTGCAATGCTCAAAGGTGTGGTGCTCGCCAATGCGTTGAATGGCCCACCTGAAGCCGTGGTTGAAGTAAACGCAGAGGGAGCGCTCAGGTCCACCATCACGGATGCCCGCGGAAACTTTACCCTTCTCTTTGCCGAGCTGCGCATGGGAGATACCATACGATTGACAGCGCACAAAAACGGTTTCGAGGTGGTAAATGATCTCCAGTTGGAGTTCACGTTGCCCGCCGATGGAGAAGAGAGTCATCTTGTCATTCTGGTCTGCAGGGAGGGCGATCGCGAGGAAATGGCCCGGCGATTCTACTGGCAAAAAATTGCCGATGTTATTGAAAGAGCTTACAAGGAGCGTCTCGATGAGTTGGAGGAACACAAGTCAGCAGATCCCGCAAGGATATTGCAGCTTCGTCAGGATCGACAACGTGCAGCGATTGTCGCAGAGAAGGCGGTTGAGGAATTTGCCCGGAAAAGGGCCGTCGGGATGTCCGGGCTCTGCCGAAAAGCCATGCGCCTCTTCCTGGTCGGAAGAACTGAAGGTGCTCTCGCCGGTCTCGATCTGGACAAGCTGCACCGGTCTTTGGAGCTGGCCGTGAGTGCGGAATCGCAAAAAGACGATGTGATGAGCAAAAGTGCTGACGGGTATCTTCTCAGGGGACTGCTTCTCACGGCCCTTTTGCGATTTGGTGAGGCGGAAGCGACTTATCTGGCAGCGGTGAAAGCATTTCCCGAAAACTTTGAAGCAATTCTTGCCCTTGCCCGCCATCTCCAGGTTCAGAAGCGCTATCCGGAGGCCATTGGGAGAACAACTCGCTGCCTGGAGCTGGCAAGGAGAAGCGAGAATCCTGTGCAAATCGCCGAAGCTCTGGTCCAATTGGGATCCCTGCACCGTGAGGAGAACCGATTGAAAGAGGCAGGAGAGGCATTGGAAAAAGCGCTCAAGATGTACCGGGAACTTGCGGCTCGGAATCCTCGCGAGTATCTGCCTCAGGCGGCGGCGATCATGAACAATCTTGGGCGTTATTACCTTCGGGCGAAACGCATGGAGGACGCCCTGGGAGCTCACGAGGAGGCCCTGAAGATATACCGGGGGCTGGCAGGCAGGAGTCCCCAATCGTACTTGCCTTACGCAGCCCTGACCCTCAATAGTCTCGGGCTCCTTTTCCGTGAATGGAAGCGCCTGGAAGAGGCGGGAAAGGCCTTTGAGGAGGAGCTGAGCCTTTATCGCGCACTTGCTTCTGAGAGTTCGGAGACATATTTGCCTTACGTGGCTGCGGCATGGAGCAACATGGGAAGCCTTCATCGGGAAAGGAACCGATTGAAAGAGGCTTTGAAAGCCGATGAAGAGGCGTTGAAGACGTATCGTGATCTGGCTTCCCGGGATCCTGAGGTTTACCTGCCCTATTTGGGTGCGGCACTGACCAACCTTGCACTGATCCATCACAGGGAAGACCGACTGAAAGATGCAGTCAGGGTTTTCCAGGATGCCCTCAAAGTCTATCGTCAATTGGCATCCCGGAATCCAGGAGAATATCTGCCTTATGTTGCAATGACTCTGAGCAACCTCGGAGATCTTTACAAGGAGCAAAGACGCACTAAAGATGCTCGAACCTTCACCGAAGAGCTGTTGAAAACCTACCGTCAAATGGCATCCCGCAACCCACGGGTCTATTATCCCGCTGTGGCCATGACCCTGAACAGCCTTGGGGACCTGTACAGAGAACTGAATCTTTTGAAAAATGCAGGGAAAGTCTATGATGAGGCCCTGAAAAGATTCAGGGAACTGGCGTTGCGGAACGGGAATGACTTTCAACCGGCCCTGGCGGAGACATTGTGCAGACAGGGAGAGCTTCGTCGGGAACAGAAACGCATGGAGGATTCGCTCAAAAGTTTTGAAGAGGCTTTGAAGGTCTACCGCGAACTGGCAGCGATGAATCCTGCTGCATACTGGACGCATCTGGTGGCTGTTTTGAACAACGTGGGCATCGGGCATCGGGCTCTATTGCGATTGGAGGAATCTGCAAACGCATACGGAGAGGCCCTCAGGGTCTGCCGGGAATGGTCGGCTGAGGATCCAGATCAGTACCGGCCCCATCTGGTCATGACCCTGAATAACCTGGGGATGCTCCGTCGCGATCAGAAGCGGCAGGCGGAGGCTGAACGGATCCTTGAGGAGGCCCTCGGGGCAAGCCGGAAGCTGGCAGAGAGCGACCCGGAGGTGTATTTACCCTATCTGGCCATGACCCTGAACAATTTGGGGATGCTCTATATCGATCAGGACCGATTCGATGATGCCAGGGGGGTCTTCGAAGAGGCCGTAGAGATCTACGGCAAGTATGCCAGGCAGGACAAGGGGAGATTCGGGCAGGATCTGGTGCGGGTCAGAGCGCTGCTCAAGAGGCTCGATGCGCCTGACGATGGGAAACGAAGGGAAAATGCCAGTCGATGATCAGTCCTGAGTCCACCCTTCGTCGCATGTCAATAAGCAGGTCGGGGTTTTCATCCCGACAGGATTTGCACCCAGATTTCGGGCAAGGAAACCCGACCTGCGAAGCAGTCGCGACCGGGACTTATTGAGAAGTTACCACCCCTCTTCTTCTGGCACAGCACCGCAGAGCAGAGTGATATGTATATGCCGGGAAGTCATGACCGCATGCTTTCTTATTGATGAAAATGAAAAAGGATTCCATGAAATTCCTCAGGCTGCATACCGGAAACAGGCTCGACATTCTCGCCCGGGAACTGGCAAAGGTGCTCAGGGAGCCCTTGGACTCACCCTTCGAGAAGGAGGTCATTCTGGTTCAGAGCAAGGGCATGGAGCGTTGGCTTTCCCTGAGGCTCGCATCGGAGCTCGGCATTTGTGCCAACTGCAGGTTCCCCTTTCCCAATGCCTTCGTGGAGGAGATCTTTCGGGGCCTGATCCCCGGCGTACCCGAACGCTCCGTTTTTGAGCCGGATTACGCCCGCTGGCGGATTATGCATATTCTTCCCGGCCTTCTGGATCGACCGGGCTTTGAGGCCATCGCGCAGTACCTGGATGAACCCGGCCACTCCCTCAAGTCGGTACAGTTGGCCGGCCGAATTGCCGAAACCTTCGATCAGTATGTGATCTACCGTCCTGATATCATTGCCCGCTGGGAGTCGGGGGAGGAGGATCACTGGCAGGCCGTTCTCTGGAGGGAGCTTTGCAGGGGGCATGAGAAGGAGCACAGAGCCGCACTGGCACGGGTTTTGATGGCGATGACTCAGGAAGCGCCCCCCGGTACCTTCAAGTTGCCGCAGAGGATTTCCGTTTTCGGGATTTCGTATTTGCCCCCCTTTCACATGGCTATTCTGGAGCACATCTCCCGCTGGACGGAGATCAACCTGTTCCTGATGAATCCGTGCAGGGAATATTGGGGTGATATTGCATCCAGTCGGGACGCGAGAAGGCTCAGTGCGGGGGGGAAACCGGATGGGGCATCCCGAAGATCTCTCCACCTGGAGCGGGGGAATGCGCTACTTGCTTCCATGGGTACCCTGGGGAGGGATTTTTTTGATTTCCTCATTACTCTGGAATGCGAAGAATTTAGCCGTTTCGAGGATCCCGGTGAGGGAAGCCTCCTTTCCTGTATTCAGTCGGACATCCTGAACCTGAGGGAGAGGGGCGGAATTCCGGAGGAAAGGACGGTCGTCTCCCGAGGGGACCGGTCCATTGAGATCCATTCCTGCCACAGTCCCATGAGGGAGGTGGAAGTCCTGCACGATCATCTCCTCCGAATGCTCAGCGAAGATCCCTCTCTCCATCCCGGAGAGTTCCTGGTAATGGCCCCGGATATCGAGGAATACGCCCCTCTCGTCCAAGCGGTTTTCGACACTCCCGACCGGGAGGAGATGAGAATCCCCTATAGCATTGCAGACAGGAGTATGAGGAAAAGGAGTCGCACCGTCGATGCCTTTCTTGCTCTACTAAATCTGTGGGGGGAACGTGTGACGGCTCCGGCGGTGCTGTCCATCCTGGAATCCCCTTCCATACTGGGCCGGTTCGGACTGCTGGAGTCGGACCTGGATCTCATCTTTAAATGGGTGCAGGACGTTCAGATCCGGTGGGGAATCGATGAAGCGGACAGGCTCAGGTGGAATCCCGAAGCCTTTCATGAAAACACGTGGGCGGCGGGAATAGAAAGGCTGCTTCTGGGTTACGCCATGCCCGGCAGGGGCGAACAGCTCTTTTCGAGAATTCTTCCCTACGATGACGTGGAAGGCGGTGACACCGTCATCCTGGGAGGCTTCCTTGAATGCATCCAGGAGGTTTTCCTCTCCCTCGCCGAATTGGATCTTCAAAGGCCTCTGGGGGAATGGGCCGACGTTCTCGGTCGGATTCTATCGAGGCTTTTTATTTCTCAAGAAGACAATGCTTCCGAGCTGCAGCTCCTGAGGCAGAACCTGGAATCGCTCAGGCAGATGGAGGAAGTGTCGGGATTCACGGGGTCCGTGGGCATTCCCGTTGTCCGATGGATACTGGGGAAGTCCCTGGAGCGGCAGGGCATCGGCTACGGGTTCCTCACCGGAGGGGTGACCTTCTGTTCCATGCTCCCCATGCGGAGTATTCCCTTCCGGGTGATCTGCCTCATGGGCATGAACGAAAGCTCCTTTCCCCGGCAGTCAAAGCCTCCGGAGTTCGACCTCATGGCGAAAGCTCCGAGGCCGGGGGACCGCTCCCTGAGGAACGAAGACCGCTATCTCTTTTTGGAAGCCGTCATTTCCGCGAGGGAAAAACTCTTCATCAGCTACACGGGTCAAAGCTCTCGTGATAACAGCATCATTCCGCCCTCCGTGCTTGTGAGTGAGCTCATGGACGCCGTCAACCGCGATTTCAGACTCCCGGATGGAGGTGGAACCGACTGGATCCTCACCAGACATCGCCTGCAGCCATTCAACCCCGCCTATTTCCGAAAGGACAGCCACATCTTCTCCCATTCCGTAGAGCAATGTGCGGTGGCGCGGGCCCTGGCGCGGGAGAAACGTCCCACAGCTCCCTTCATATGCGGAGAGCTGTCCCCTCCCGATGAAGCATACAAGGACATCCAGATCGAAGACTTGGGCCGTTTTTTTTCAAATCCTGCCGGATTTCTCCTCAACAAGCGTCTGGGAATGTATCTGAAGGAGGAAAGCTCCGTGCTGGAGGATGCGGAGTGCTTCGAACTGGGAAGTCTCGAAAGGTACTCCATTGAACAGGATCTGCTGAAGCTGACCATGGCCGGAGAAGACGCCGATGCGCTCTATCCCCTTCTTAGGGCGTCCGGCCGCTTTCCACACGGGACACCGGGTGAGCAGGCATTTAAGGATCTGAGCACCGGGGTCATGGATTTCGTTGCAAGAGCGAAACGTTTCATTGGACAGTCCGCCCTGGAGCCCCTCCAACTGGATCTCTCCCTCTCCGGTTTCCACATCACGGGCGCCATCGGGCCCATCTACCCGGGGTGGCTGCTCCGGTATCGTTACGCCGGGCTCAAGCCCAAGGATCTCCTCAAGGCCTGGGTATTCCACCTGGCCCTCAACTGCGCGGACGTAGCCGGTTACCCAAAGGAGAGCATCCTCATGGGACTGCACAGAAAGAAATGGCAGGGCGTCTCTTTCAAATCGCCGGAGAATCCCCGCGAGCTCCTGGGCCAACTGCTGGAGTTCTACTGGCAGGGGCTCATGAGGCCGATTCATTTCTTCCCCAAAACGTCCCTGGAATACTCTCGGCTGATCGGCAGCAAGGGGAAATCCGAGGAAGAAGCCATGAAAGCAGCGAGGAGTATCTGGCTGGGCAACGACTTTCAAAGAGGCGAAAGAGCGGATCTCCATATGGCCCTCTGTTTTCGGGGAACCGATCCCCTCGACCGGGAATTCCGACATCTTGCGGTACAGGTCTGCGGACCGCTCCTGAGCTGCGCCGGGGAGGTTCGGGAAGATGGGTGAAATGCCACGGTTCGACCTGCTGAGCAGCCCTCTCGCAGGCACCAGTCTCATTGAAGCGAGTGCCGGAACGGGAAAGACTTACACCATCACGGGGCTGGTGCTCCGGTTTATTCTCGAGGCGGACGTTCCCGTAGACCAAATCCTGGTGGTCACCTTCACGGAAGCCGCGACGAGTGAGCTGAAGGACAGGATCCGGAGGCGGTTGCGAGAGGCCTCGGAAACCTTCGAAGGCATACGGGAACCGGACACGTCGCTCAGCGAAATGCTTTCAAGGCAGTCGGACAGATTGACTGCGTTGAGAAAGCTCAACGCAGCCATCAGTGATTTTGATCAGGCTTCCGTTTTCACGATCCACGCCTTCTGTCTGCGCACCCTCATGGATCATGCTTTTGCCAGCGGAATCTTATTCGATGCAGAGTTGGTGACCGACCAGGAAAACCTCCTCCGGGAAGTCGTCCAGGACTTCTGGCGAAAGCACTTCTACAGGGCATCCCCCTTGTTTTTCAGCCACGCTGCGGCATCCGGCATGAATCTTCAGGGCCTGCGAGCCCTCCTGACCAAGAACGCCTTCAATCCCCACTTGCGGATCATCCCCCCCGCCACCCTTCCCGACTGCTCCGCGTTGGAACTGGAGTTCAGGAGTGAATTTGAGAAGTTGTCGGAATTATGGCGGAAAGAACGAGATGCCGTGGAGGCTATCCTTGCAGGCAGTCCTGCACTCAACAGGGCGAGAGTCAGAGCGGAGAGGGTTCCAGGCTGGGTCCGGGAAATGGATGCTTACCTCAGCGGAGAGTGCATGAGCTGTGCCTCCACGGACTCCTTTGAAAGATTCAGATGGCAGACTCTCCAGGGAGCTCTCAGGAAGGGGCAGGTGCTCACTCCAAATCCGTTTTTCCACGGTTGCGACAGGCTGGAGGAATCCCGCGTCCGCCTTCAGGCGGCGTACGATGCCCGGGTGCTCGCTCTGAAGGTGGAACTTCTGCACCATGTGAGGCGGGAACTTGCGAAGCGCAAGATTTCCAGGAACATTCTCTTCTTTGACGATCTCCTGGTGAAACTGGAGCGGGCCCTGGCGGGCCCTGGAGGCGGCTACCTGGCCGGGATGATCCGCGGACGTTTCCGGACCGCCCTTATCGACGAATTCCAGGACACGGATTCCCTTCAATACGCGATTTTCTCGCGGGTCTTCGGCGGCGGTGATTCGCCCCTCTTTCTCATCGGCGACCCGAAGCAGGCCATCTACGGATTTCGAGGTGCGGACATATTCACGTACCTGGACGCGTCCAGGGAAGCTTCATGGCGCTTCACCCTCGGGGAGAACTGGCGCTCCCAGCCGGACCTCATTCATGCGGTCAACACCGTGTTTTCCAATACCGATTCGCCCTTTGTCTATGAAGAGATCGGTTTTCAGCCGGTGCGGCATCCGGAGGGCAAGGCGCATGAACGGCTGACCATCGACGGGGTGAATCCTCCACCTCTCCGGATATGGTTTCTCGAAGCGTCCAGGGTGACGGAGAAAGACGTCATCGACAAGGGAGTGGCACGTGAGTACATCACGGAAGCCGTCGCCGCAGAGATCTCCAGACTTCTTGCACTGGCCCGGGAAAACCGGGCTCTTATCGGAGAAAGGCCTCTCCAGGAGAAGGACATCGCAGTTCTGGTCAGGACCAACCTGGAGGCGCGAAAAATCAAGGAGGTCCTCTCGAATTTGGGGGTCCACGCAGTTCTGTACGACATAGGAAACCTTTTTGAAACGGAGGAAGCCGCGGAGGTGGAGCGGGTTCTCGCAGCCGTGGCGAACCCCGGCGATGCCGGTTGCCTCAGGAT
>JAAYUJ010000418.1 GCA_012517775.1 Deltaproteobacteria bacterium | reverse complement strand
CACAAAATTGTACCTCTTCACCCGTTGGTCGATCCATTGGGCACAATTGTGGATCATGATCGAAAAAGCACAAAGCAAATCATGAGGATAACCGCCAGCTGAGATGATTTTTCATACCTTCTGAAAGAGTCCAGGGAACGACAGCTGTGTAGGTCGGGATTCCATACCCGACCTGCTCATTGAGAAATCACGATTTTTCCTTTTCGAGAAGACGACTGGTTGATTCTGGTCCGTGTATCGTATCCTCCCCCGTCCAGGCGACGGTATCTACACCCGGTTCCAGAGCATTCGAGATGCGGGGACAACCTCCTTGCAAATCCCTGCTGCTTCTGATATCGCATATAGCATACCTGGCCCGGGACGATTCGTGCTCTCTTCTTTCAGAAACTGGTGCTTTAGGGCTTTCTGCTTTTTTCTGCCACAGGGGGATCTCATACTTTCGAGCGTACAGCAGCGGGAAAACTGGATTGAGGAGGCGAAGGAGGCATGGAACCTCAGAGGATCTACGTGAATGAGAGGGGTGAAGCCACCATCGTCTGCGGCAGTTGTGGAAAAAGGAAAACGGTGAATGTCCGAAGGCACATGGCCGCTCTCAAACCTGTCAACGTCAGCTGCAGTTGCGGCTTCATTTTCCCTATTACTTTCGAAAAACGGAAACACTTTAGGAAGAGCGTTCGCATTCCGGGTGATTACATTTTGCTCCAGGGTTACCAGGAGAAGGGAACCATGACCGTGAGAGATCTTTCCCGCACAGGCGTCGCTTTCGAGGCCCACCAAGACACGCGCATGAAATCCGGTCACATGGTTAAAGTATTCTTTGTCCTGGATGACAGGGATAAGACCGAGATCACCAAGAATGTCATTGTGAAGAACGTTGACGGGCGACGCATCGGGGCAAGCTTCGCCGACGGGGACTGTCCCAAGGCCCTGGCTTTTTACCTCATGCCGTGAGCGCGCGAAAGATTTGCAGGAGAATGGGGAATGGCGACGGGCATCTTCTATCACCCAAGTTTCAGTCGGCGCAGTTATCTCACACAGGGAACACGCCTGGAGGATTTTCCCCGGGCCATCGAACATCTTTTGAGGATGCCCGAATACCGTCTCATCGAGTCACCGGCCCTGGAAGAAGATTGGATTCTCAAAGTCCACACCCCCGAGCTTCTGGCAGGTGTTCGCAGAGACAGGCTCTGCTCCACCGCCTGGCATTCCGCAGGAGGAGTCGTACTAGCCGCCGAAATGATAGTAGAGGGGGAAATCGACAATGCCTTTGCTTTCATCGGAGCTGGCGGCCATCACTCGGGGAGGGACTTCTTCGGAGGTTACTGCTGTTTCAACGATGTGGTGATTGCGATCCGAAAACTGAGGGAATTGCACGGCGTGAAACGTTTTGCGATTCTGGACACGGATGCGCACCACGGAGACGGGACACGCTCCCTGATCGAAAATGACACGGATACACTCCATGTCTGTCTTTGTTCTTCCAACTACGTCTCCAAAGACGGCACCAAGGTGGACGTGTCCGCTCCCGGCGCCTACTCCTGGCAAGACGCCCGCCGCCTGGAGTACATCAATGCTCTGTATGCCGATGCAGCGACGAAGGCTTTTGCGGAACCGGCTCGAGCCTTCAAACCAGAGCTCATCTTCTGGTACTTCGGGTTCGATACCCATCGCGGGGACTACGGCGACATCGGCTTGACTCTCGATGCCTATCTCGCT
>JAAYUJ010000417.1 GCA_012517775.1 Deltaproteobacteria bacterium | reverse complement strand
TGGAATCAGGTCAACGATTGAAAGAGAATGAGCGATCTTTGACGAACCAAAAAAGCAGGAGGAGCGAAGTGATGAAATCAAAATTGGTGTTGAGTGTTTTTATGGCTTTGGCATGTTTCACGGTCAATGCTGTTTGGGCGGGGTCCATCAAGATAGACGGATCCACGACGGTGCTTCCCATCGCGCAGAAGATCACCGAAGCGTACATGAAGGAGAATCCCGGTGTCTCGATCTCGGTTTCTGGCGGCGGCTCCGGAAATGGTATCAAGGCCATCATCGACGGGACGACGGACATTGCGAACAGCTCCCGCTTCATGAAGGACGAGGAAGTCAAGGCGGCCATGGAAAAAGGGTCTTACCCCGTGCCGTTTGCCATCGCCTACGACTGCATTGTGCCGGTAGTCCATCCGAACAACCCCTTAAAGGATCTCACCGTCGATCAGCTCAAAGGGATCTACAAGGGTGAAATCAATAACTGGAAGACCGTGGGCGGACCTGACTCAGAGATCGTCGTGATTTCCAGGGACACCTCCTCAGGCACATACGAGATCTGGGAAGAGAAGATCATGAAAAAGGAGCGGGTGTACGCCGGAGCATTGCTCCAGGCTTCGAACGGCGCAGTGACCCAGGCGGTTTCCAAGAACAAGAATGCCATAGGCTACCTCGGCATCGGGTACGTGGACAACAGTGTGAAGGCCCTCACCGTGAATGGGATTCCTGGAAATGCCGAAACGGCTTTGAGCGGAGTATTTCCGGTTTCCAGACCCCTTTTCATGTTCACACGGGGTTGGCCCAAGGGCGACATATATAAGTTTATCAACTACGTGCTGCATCCCCAAAAAGGCCAGAAATTCGTAAAGGAAGCGGGATTTGTTCCTCTTTACTAACAGGGAGGGGCATTCTTTCGGACACGGGTGCCGGCGAGGTTGCTGACAAAGCGGTCGTCGGCATTTGACCTTCTTGATGTCGCCAACGTGTGCATCCTGTCGGTGGAATTGATTCAAATCAGCTGCCCTGGATGTGCCTTCTCGATGGGAGCGGGATCCTTATGAGTCATTCCACGGCGATAGGTCGTCGTACCCGAGAGCAGATCATCCGCGCGTTCTTTTTTGTGACGGCGTTCACTTCCATCCTCGTGCTGTCCATGATCCTGCTATTCCTTTTTGTGGAAGGGATTCCCATCTTCAAAACGGTTTCGGTAGGCAGGTTCCTCTTCGGGCATGACTGGTACCCGACTTCTTCCCCCCCCGATTTCGGCATTTTTCCCCTTCTTGTGGCATCCATAGCTGTGACGCTTCTCTCTGCCGTGATCTCCATTCCTTTGGGGGTCATGACAGCGGTCTATCTCGCGGAAATAGCAACCGCGCGAGTTCGTGAGCTCTTCAAGCCGGTGGTGGAACTGCTCGCTGCTTTACCTTCGGTGGTCATTGGGTTCTTCGGCATGGTGGTTGTGGCCCCGTTCCTTCAGGATATGCTGGATATCGCAACGGGACTCAACCTGTTCAACGCAGCCCTCATGCTCGCTTTCATGTCCGTTCCCACCATCTGCAGCATCTCCGAGGACGCCATCCATAGTGTTCCGGGAGAGCTCAAGGAAGCGTCACTGGCCCTTGGGGCTACCCGTTGGGAGACGATCATGCGCGTGATATTGCCTGCGTCCCTGTCAGGCATCAGCACGGCGGTGATTCTCGGAATGTCCAGGGCCATCGGAGAGACTATGGTCGTTCTAATGGTTGCCGGAGGTGCCGCGCTCATCCCCAACTCGATCTTCAAACCCGTCAGGCCCATGCCCGCGAGCATCGCCGCTGAAATGGCCGAGGCGCCCTTTCGGGGAGAACATTACTACGCCCTTTTTGCCATCGGTATGGTGCTTTTCCTTTTTACCCTCTGTTTCAACATAGTGGCGGATTACGTCGCCCATAAGCACAAGCAGGTGGGAGCTGCAACCCTTTGACCAGAATGAAAGCCATGGATTACTCTCAAACCGGGACACGCAGGCCGGCCGGGGCGCCCACGAGTACAGGCGGCATTCGGCGGAGCAACAGGAAGAATGAGGATTGTGAAGGGGCTTGGAGCCCAGTTTCAACGAGGAAGAGGCATTGGACCCAATCGGGTGTTTTCGGCCTCTTCCGTGTGGCCGCCCTCATCAATGGCTTTGCTCTGCTCTTCATCGTCGGGTTCCTTCTTCTCAACGGGTGGAAAGCCATTAACTGGACTTTTCTGTCCCAGGCCCCCATGGATTCCATGACCAGGGGCGGAATTCTCCCGTGCATCATCGGAACTGTTCTTCTGAGCTTCGGGGCCATGGTTGTTGCATTCCCCTGGGGGGTGGCCTCAGCCATCTACCTGCACGAATATGCCAAGCCCGGCCCGGCTCTGAGAGTCATCCGCCTGGGGATCAACAACCTTGCGGGGGTCCCATCGGTGGTTTTCGGTCTGTTTGGTTTGGCGTTCTTTGTGACGTGGTGCAAGCTGGGAGTGAGTGTTCTTTCGGGAGCCTTGACTCTTGGAGCTCTTGTCCTTCCTGTCATCATCGGAACGGCCGAGGAGGCCCTTCGATCAGTGCCGGCGACCTATCGGGAGGCATCGCTCGCCCTCGGGGCAACCAAATGGCAGACCATCTACAGGGTGGTGCTCCCGGCGGCCTTTCCCGGCATGCTTACAGGGTCCATTCTCGGGATCAGCCGCGCGGCGGGCGAGACGGCGGCCATCATGTTCACGGCGGCGGTCTTTTTCACTCCGCATCTGCCTTCTTCTCTTTTCGACCCGGTGATGGCGCTTCCCTATCACATTTATGTCCTTGCCACCGCCGGCACTCAAATCGAAGCCACCCGGCCTCTCCAATACGGTACTTCCCTGGTGCTGATCGGTTTGGTGCTCGGGATGAACCTCATCGCCATCTTCTACCGGGCCCGCCTTCAAAGGCAAGCATAGTCGCCTGCAAGTCCTTGAGGTGAAACACGGGCCTAGAGAGGTAACAGGGGCAGGCATGGTACCCGTGAAGGTGCGGTCTCAGCCCTGGCAGTGATGTTTGATATTGACACCGAGCGTTATGAAGATCACGCTTTCCGCGATGTTTGTGGCCTCATCGGCGACCCGCTCCAGACAGCGTGCCGCGATGATGGTCTGCACGGAGCGCTCCACGGCTGGCACCTCTTTCACCATGTAGTCCAGAAGGGTCTTGAGAACGGTCACGTTCAGCTCGTCGGCCTTGTCATCCATGCGGCAGACTTCCCTCGCCTCCTCGGTATTCTCATCGATGAAAACCCTGATGACGGTTTGAAACATATCCAGTGCGGTTTCCCCCAGTTGTTCCATTGCCGGGTTGGGGGGAAGGGGAGGGCGGGTGCTCAGAAATAGAGCCCGCTCGGCAACGTTTACAGCCTGGTCGCCAATTCTCTCCAGGCTGACGGCGATCCGCATACACCCGATGATGAACCGCAGGTCGCCCGCCATTGGCTGGTCCAGGGCCAGGAGCCTCAGGCTGATTCTATCAACATCCACCTCCAACAGATTGATCGCCCGGTCTCCCTCGATGACCTCCTGCGCCAGATCGGCATCCCGTCGAAAAAACGCGGTCAAGGCTTTGGACACCGATCTTTCGGCAAGGGAAGCCATCTGAAGGATAGTCATCTTGAGCTGGCCCAATTCCTGGTGAAAATGGCTTTCCATGTGGTGAACTCCTAACCGAAGCGGCCCGTGATGTAGTCTTCCGTCTGCTTGAATTTCGGTCGGGTGAAAATGGTTTCGGTCTGGTCCACCTCCACGAGCTTTCCTATATAGAAAAAG
>JAAYUJ010000050.1 GCA_012517775.1 Deltaproteobacteria bacterium | reverse complement strand
CCAATGTCCCGACTGATGCGCAATACATTCGTCTCGCCCGAAAGACACTTGAGGAAGATCTCAAATTCAAACGCATCAATCAAGTCAAGTCATCACATTCCGGCAATTATTCTTGAACACCCATGTCACTGCTCCGCAACTTTGGAGGATGGAACTCAGATTGTGCTTCTCGGACACGGCCGGTACTCTAAGGTTTCAGGAGTTCCGTCTCACTTCCGGAACTTGCGATGGCTCGATTGCCTCCATGGCTTCCTTGAGACACCAGTCATACTGATCGCCGTATTCTTTCAATCCTGGAACAAAGAAGCGATTGTACATCTCCAGTTCATCTCCCAGTGATCCAATGAACATATCGACCAGATCGCGCCGTGCCTGGTGCCAGTCCTTTACCAAAAGCCCGTAGCGGTACATGGCCAGATACTGGGCCGCCGACTTGTCCCAAGCGGCATCGATGGCCATGGCCCTGACAACCATTTCCCTGTGCTTTTCAGGATGGGTGCGGTAGGTGTCGATGGCCTCATTGATGCGGCTGGAGAAAGCATCGGCTTCCCCCAGGGGATCGGCGATATCCAGCCATTCAAAGAGGTAGGCGCAGTGCTTCACCTTCGTCAACCCTCCAGTGGCCCGGCCTATGACAATATTCCCAAGGAGCGACGACTCATAATCCACGAGTCCGCAAGGTTCAAAACGGGAGGGAATCAGTGAAAAATCGCCACCTGCCAGGATAAGTCTTGAAAGGGGTTGATTGAAGACATTGATGAAACGCAATCGACGAGGATACAGACCGGCGAGCCGTATGAATTCCGATTCCGTGGTCAGACCGACCGGGTCACCGGATGGGGCGGAAGCGAGGATGATGAATTTGACCTCGGGAGCGTATGCCAGAGTGCGCTCAAGGATACTCGCCACTAGCCCGAGGTTCTTCTGCGCCACCAGACGCCCTACGGCGGTCAGCAGAATGACGTCGTCGTCCGGCTCCGAATCGAAAGCCTCCAGATGGAGCAATCGTTTCAGTTCCCGTTTTACATGGAGTCTCTCGACATCGAAGTTGTGATCCTCATACAGCATTTCAAAGTGGGTCACAGGATTTCTGAAAATCGGATTCTCAGGACCTCGCTTCTTCTGCATCATGCGCAGGACATCGGCCTTGAGCTCCGGAAGGTTCTCCGGCCGGTTCTGATCACTCATTCCATTGGTGATGCCGGCAACGGGTAGCTTCTCGAAAAGATCGAGATGCCGGTTCGGCACGAAGACTTCTCCTGGCGGACCACCTTTCTGGGCGTAGGCATTGCTCCAGATTTCCATATGGCTCTTTCTCAATTCGGCGGCGTACCCCCAGGAGCCTTCGAGGTCTCCGCTGACTGTCGTGATTTTTCCACCGGTCTGGTGAACCTTGAGCATGCATGCTTTCATCAGGTTCAGATTGTCAAAGAAGTCGAAATACCTGTGAAAGAGCTCACTGCCGGGGAGGTTGATACGCTCCAGGGAGTTGTAGCCGCCCCCAATAAGAGGAATAATGCCCTGATAGGTAGCGTTGTGAATTGTGAAGTGAACGGGAACATTACGCAGGTAGTCATCTCCCAGATAGAATGGAATCAGACCCACATGATAGTCATGAAGATGTATGGTATCGAAGTCCTTTCTCTTAATGTATTCGGCCATGGCCTGGCAGACTGACGCATAAAGAAGAACAGCCATCTGTGGATCATCCGGATAGACGGCGGACGGCCCCGTCCATCTCAGTTGCAGATCATCCCAAAAGTAGACCGCCTTTTGTCCATCTGGAAAGACGTATTCATAACCATCGAATCCAAAATTCACTCCCAGCAGTCTGGCAGGAAACCGAAACGGGAGCTTTCGCAGCCTGGTCTTGTCATAGTGAGCAAAACAGGGGGAGAGGATCTCGGTTTCCAGTGTGATTCCCTCTTTCGCGGCAGCCTTGATCAGTTCCGGCGGCAGTTCCTCTATGATTGTGCCGAGTCCGCCGATCTTCACACCCAGCTCGCTCTCCACTCGCCCTATCTCCCAGGCCGCGATGGCTATCTTCAGTTTGCTTTTTTTTGCAGGCATGATCCCTCACAAGAATATCATTTGCCGGAAACTCCGCAATCCTCAGGCGACCCACGCTGAATGAAGGCTCTTCTTGCCATCCACAGCATCGGCTATTCGACGACACTCATCTCCTCGTCTATTAACTTTCTTTTTACCGGGGGCGGCTTGACGTCCCCTTTCAGAAGTCCTTTCAGACCTTCCCTGTATAATTTCAAGCCATATTTGGTCTGTAGGCGCTGTTCATTAAGGTCATTGGGCAACGCACCTTGGCCCCACCTGGAAAGGATCTGCAGTTTCATTTCCGTCTCCAGAGCGGGAAGGCCGGTCACGAACTCCACGAGGAAGCTCCATTCCCCAGCGGAAGGCCCTCCCCACTGGTTTGTAAGGGAAAACAGCCGGTAGCAGACCAGAGTTGCGTCTCGATCCTTCTCCGTCAGAAAATGCCTTCCGCTGTATAGCCTCATACTCTCCCTGGCCACCTGGGTTACGTAGATGAGATAGAACCAGCGGAGCATGAGAAAGTAGCCTTCCCGGCTGATTTCCTTGCCGGCCCAATACAGAGGGTTGCCAAGATTCTTGAGGTTTAATGCCCACCTCGCCGCCCGGTGCAGGTATGGATGACGTCTCAGCACTTGAAGAACCGGACTTTCATTGATTTTCCGGTAGACCTGATAGAAGCGCTGATATTCACTCAGTCTTCGATTCCCGAAAAAACTGAACGGTCTGCCCGATGCAAGGCGAGTCAATCGAGAAGTCACCCTTCTGATCAACTGGAGCAGTTCATACAGGGATGCCTCATACTGGGGAACTTCAATGTCAGGATGGTAGACAGCGGCCATAGTGCGTATGATCTGCACGGCACGCTGATTCAATGCCTCGAAGTTCAGCTGAAGCTCCGATTCTGGCAGTTCCCAAATCTCTTTACGCAACCGGCTGATAAGAGCCAGGGCTTCCTGATCCTGCAAACTGGGAGAAGGGAGCAGGTCAAGCTCGCTCTCTTCCTGAAACTCCGCATCAAGCAGTCGCCTCCACCGGCGCTTGAGCCACCAGCGCACGACAAGGAGAGAAAGGATCGTCGCCACAGTAAGGAGCAGAAAGAAGGCGCTGATATAGTGCGAGGTCAGCAGTTCGTTCAACTTCTCCCAGATAGAATGAGGGCTCATATGATAGATAGGGAATCCGGGTGGGCTTCTTCAACCTTAACCTTCTGGATGAAGATGTGAAAAGTTACACTCTCCATTTCACGCATCCACGCTGAAGACAGGCACACGGCAACTCAATCAAAACGAAAATCCATGCATTCTTTTGCAGCCATTTCACGGGGAATCAGATGAGAATATCCACCCCCGATTGGACCCTTGATCCGGCTCCTTGTACCGCAGGGAGTCGCGGTCCCAAAACGGTTGAGCACTGATGGCGAATTATATTAGAACGGAGCGATGCTCCCCCTCGGAATTTCGGCTTCTGAGCCCGAAGGCGATCTCATCGCAGTAATCCACTCCTTCACGCGGGGAAGTGTGTCCGACTCCCAGGCCGGGGTCAGCCGTTCCTTGAGGAACATACCGTAGAGAACTCCCAGTGCTGCAAAGACTTCCTCCAGAAAGTACATCTTCTCAAGAAACCTCCCGTCCACGTCTTCCATGTCATAGTCAGGCAGTTGTCTGGGTGTTCTGAGACCCTTGACAGACAACAGTGAACTGTCGAGGGTGAAGAGGTACTCATTGTCCGCAATCCTGAAGAGAAGCTGAATCTCTTCCACGAATTTCCCTTGCAGAAGCGCCGTTCGGGCTTCATGAAGGGAATTCGCCTGGGTTGTGCACACGACCCGCTCCCTGCTTTCAGTGGGAAGGGTCAGTACGATGCGCTCTCCCAAATGCAGGACCATTTCGAGGTTTTCAGAGATCCGAATGCGCTCTTCACCATTTTCCATGAGAAACCAAAGCCAGGTCAGAAATTCATAGCCGAGGAAACGCCCTTCTTCCATCGCCTGACCAGAGCTCACGGCCACCATGGAGCTCAGGGTATCCCGGTGGTCAGCGTCAAGGGGAACAAGGTGCATGGCCCATTGGACGTGATACAGCGGAACGGGATAGAGTCTGAAGCAGTTCTCGAAATGTTCAAGGAAAGCCTGGATCATCCTGGTGCTGGTGCTGCCCAGCAGCATCCATCTCCCTGCGGGATTCCAGACGACTTCACAAGCGGAAGGCTGAGGAAGTGCACGGTTGAGCAACCAGTTGTGGACGTTCTCCTGTATGTCCTGCCGCTCGCGTCTGGAGGGCCACTTGCCGTTGTTCTCCTCGCGGTACTTCTGAACAGACTGGCGGACATACTGCTTTTTGATAATGGCGGGGACTTTCTTCTGATCCGTGCGAAAAGCAAACGCCACATACTCTCCCTTGTGGTAGGAACCAAATTCGAAGCTCGAATCAAAGAAATCGTCCCATGAGGCAAAACCCGACACGACCTCCTGACCTTCATGTCCTTCCCGGAAGCTCCCCGCGCGGATCTTCTCGTCCACATAACTCCAGAAATCGCTGACCGAAGCTTCGGGCACAAAGAAGCGGGTGAATGTGGCAGAAGAAGATTGAATTCCCATATGTTTGCAACCCTGCTATTGGACTCATTGTTACGTCCGTCTGAAAACATGCAAGTCGCGAAACCGCATTATAGCGTATTATCGACCGGTCTTGGCAGACCTTTCCCTGGTCTGCAGCTTCTTCCTCTTCTCCCGGCGTCGACGGCGTCGATCAAGCTCTTTCCTTCTCTCTGTCTTTTTCTGGGACATGTTCATCATCCTTCGTATCAGAAACAACCATACAAAAAACAGGGAATGCACGCCTGACAAAAGTCAGGGAGGCTCCCCATACGGGCGATCCTGCTGATTCCCGCCCAGGAAGCCTCCCCTACCGGATCCGTTTCTCCAGGTCAAATGGAATTTCCGTTGTAACCTCTTAATAAGTCCGGTTTACGGCTCCTTCATAGGTCGGGCTTCCATACCCGACATCTGGGTGCAAACGCCGTCGGGATTGGAATCCCGACCTACTTATTGAGAAGGTACTTTCCGCTTCCCTCGGATGTCCAGTTTATTAGAATTTGACCGTTCTCACGATCATCTCGTATTCCTGAACCTCTTCCGCCGTAAGCTCCCGACGCATCAACTTTTTGTGCACGTAGATGGGACGCTTTTCCCGGAGCGCCAAGGCCACGGCGTCGCTGGGGCGACTGTCAAAGACAACCTCCTCGTCGCCGATGCTGGCATAAACTTTTGCGTAGTAAGTGTTTTCATGCATCTCATAGATTTCGATACGATCGAAAACCACCCCGGCCTTGTTCAGAATAGTCAGATAGAGGTCATGGGTCAGCGGGCGCTTTGGCTCCACCAACCCCTTTTCTTTCGCAATGGCCGTAATCTCCGAATCACCGACAAACATCAGGAAATAATGGTTTTCCTGCTCGGACTCCTTCAAAACCACCATGTTCCCCTGTATGCGATCCGTCTTGATAAAGACCTCTCTGGCTTCGACAAATTCCCCTAGATCCATGGCTGCCTCCTGACATGCAAAAACTATCGTAGCTCGTATATGTTAAGAATTGCGGCATCGTCAAGCATCATGCCCCGCACAATCTTGCTCAAAAAGAGCAGCATATCCGTCCGTATTGACAAAATACGGACAACATGCGGCTACGCCACTACCCGCGGTTCCCTGTAGCCGTAGCATACGCTTTCACAAAATGACTCGCCATCGAGTTCCACGGGGGGTATCCTCCAATTGGATTCCCTTTTCTTTAAGATCCAGGCGAACCTGATCCGCCGCCGAGAAATCCTTTGTCTTTCGTGCTTCGTTGCGCATATCAATCAGACGTTCCACTTCCTCTTTGGTAAGCCCGATGGCTTTGAGCTTCAGATCCTTGAGTTCTTCAAAAAAATCATCGGGGGATCTTGTGAGCAAGCCCAGGATGCCCGCATAAGTTCGAAGGAGAGAACCTCCCTTTCTAGCCAGCGCTGCCGCTTGCCCCTTCAGGTTCTTCGCTCCGAAACGATCCAGAAAGCGCTGCAGGTTTCGCTGCAATCCAAAAAGATAACCGATTGCCTGCGCCGTGTTGAAATCGTTGTTCATCGCTTCGTGAAACTCTGCCGGCAGGTTCGAGATCTCCTCGTAGAGTTCGGGATCCTGACTTCGGAGGCCCTTGTCGTCGATTACTGACTCAGCCGTTTCAGGGGAGCGATCCAGAAGAGAGCCAAAGGTGGAGTATAATTTTTCCAGACCCCGTTCCGCTTCCGCTATGGTTTCGTCAGAGTAATCCACGGGACTCCGGTAGTGCTTGCTGAGAACGAACAACCGCAATGCCTCGGGATGAACCGTTTTCAACACATCACGAATGATGAAGAAATTCCCCAGGGACTTTGACATCTTTTCATTATTGATGTTCACGAATCCATTGTGAAGCCAGTAGCGAACGAATGGTTGATCGAACGCCGCTTCGCTCTGGGCAATTTCGTTTTCATGATGAGGGAAAATGAGGTCCTTACCGCCTCCGTGGATGTCAAAAGTCGCTCCCAGATAGCGATTCCCCATGGCGGAACACTCAATGTGCCAACCTGGACGTCCTGGACCCCATGGACTGTCCCATGCCGGTTCGCCGGGCTTGCTTCCTTTCCAGAGAACAAAATCGAGTGGATTCTTCTTGTTCGCGTCGACTTCCACCCTTGCGCCGGCCATCATGTCTTCGAGGTGACGACCGGAAAGCTTTCCATATCCCGGAAAGCGATCCACCTGGAAATAGACATCGGAACCGGCCTTGTATGCAATTCCCTTATCGATAAGGATCCGGATGACTTCAATCATCTGGGGGATATTCTCCGTCGCCAGAGGCTCGAAACTGGGCCTGAGAACACCGAGAGCATCCATATCCTCATAGAATGCTCTGATGTAACGGTCGACAATGGTGTGATAGTCGACACCCTCTTCATTGGCACGTCTGATGATTTTGTCATCCACATCGGTGAAGTTGCGAACGTAAACGACCTCATAGCCGAGATAGAGAAGGTAGCGGTAAATCACATCAAAGACAATCGCTGATCGCGCGTGTCCAATATGGCAGTAATCATAGGCCGTGATTCCGCACACGTAGAGCTTGACCCTGCCAGGCTCAAGAGGGACGAACTCCTCTTTGCTCTTTGTCAGAGTGTTGTAAACATGCAAGTTCATTAACAAGATTCTCCCTGCGCTAATCCACCATGAGGCTTTTTCCCTGGAACAGAATCCCCACCCTCCGTCAGGCGAATGCTCATCGTGCCTCTTCCCGTCAAGTCGCCATTACATCGAGTCGTCATGCGTCCTCATCGATGAGGACGGCTGCATAAGCCGCTACTCCTTCCTCCCTGCCCGCGAACCCGAGCCGCTCGGTGGTGGTGGCTTTCACACTGATGCACTTTGAGCTCAGACCGGTAATGGAGCATATTTGCAGAATCATCCGGGGAATGTACGGAGCCAGCCTTGGTTTCTGAAGCACCAGGGTGGTGTCGATATTACGGATCCTGAAACCATGAGCCCGCAGGATCTCTACGGTACGTTCCAGAAGAAGGAGACTCGATATGCCTTTGAAGGCGGGGTCCGTGTCGGGGAAATGCTGCCCGATGTCGCCAAGGGCGGCTGCTCCCAGTAAAGCGTCGCATATGGCGTGCAGAAGGACATCCGCATCGGAGTGGCCAAGAAGGCCCTTGTCGAAAGGGATTTCAACCCCTCCGAGAAAGAGAGGTCTCCCGGAGACAAATGCGTGTACATCATAACCAAAACCCACCCGCATCAGTCAGGTCCTGCCCTGTTCTCTCGTTCCTGAGACCGATTGGTCCCCGATAAACCATTCCGCCCATCTGAGATCTTCCGGAGTCGTGACTTTGATGTTCGAACGTTCTCCCATCACAACCGCAACCGGATGCCCGATTCGTTCCACAAGTGCCGCATCATCCGTTCCTGTCCATCCATGCTTCCTCGCCGCTCCATATGCTTCCATGATGACTTCCCGGCGAAATACCTGGGGGGTTTGCACAAGCCATATCTTTTCGCGGGAAAGTGTCTCGAGGACCTTGTGGTTGCAAACCCGCTTCACCGTGTCCGTGGCGGGTAACGCGGCAATAGCGGCCCCATATGATATCGCCGCTTTCCAGGTGTCTTCCAACAGCCGTACCGACACGAAAGGACGGACACCATCGTGTATGAGTACGTATGGGCAGGTGGAGGACATGCTTTTCAGTGCGTTAAGGACACTCTCCTGCCGCTCTGCCCCTCCCTTGACGATAGAAAGGCAAAGCTCCGGAGGCTTTTCGTCTGCAAGACTCTTCTGGTACCGAGGAAGACCGAATCGACCGAGCAACAATTCTGTTTCCTCCACATAATCACTTGGAGCCACAAGGATGAGCTCCCTGACAAAAGCAGTTCTGCGGAGAACCTGAAGAGTGCGCACCAGGATGGGTGTCCCCGAGATTTCCAGAAATTGTTTGGGTATTCCCTCGCCCATCCTGACACCTCGACCGGCGGCAGGTACAATGGCACATGCATTCACAACAGAGTCAATCGCTCCCTTATGGTATGAGGGAATCTGGAGCAGGTCATAAGCCGGGTTCTGTCCCTCTCGCGACGAAATGAATCGCCGGAGAGGCAATGATCATTCCTCTAGTCCCATTGTTACCAATGGGCTCAAGCAACCTACCCGAGAGCTCGGACGGGCCGCCCTCAGTCGCTCTCCTATTTGGTCTTGCTCCGGGTGGGGCTTGCCTAGCTCCCGATGTCACCACCGGGACTGGTGAGCTCTTACCTCACCGTTTCACCCTTACCCCGTTGGAAACGAGGCGGTTTGCTTTCTGTTGCGCTTTCCTGCTCGTCACCGAGACTGGGAATTACCCAGCACCCTGCCCTGTGGAGCCCGGACTTTCCTCCCGTCCCACCGAAGCGGAACCAGCGATCATTTGCCCTACTCCAGATTCAATCTAAAATAATAACAAAAACATGAATTGACAAAAGGTCATCAACTGCAGTCATTTCACCCCGAAAGGTGAAAAAGGCGGATCTGATTCCCATGCCCACGTATTCTTTTGGGAAAACCAACTTCCTCCTGCCAGTCGGTGCATTCCACGGTAATCATTCTCAATACTCCCTGCTCAATTTGAGTGGAGCACTCCCCTGCCTGAAAGCACACGGAGCTATGGGCTGGCCACAGGCAAGGCTGGCATCATCCAGATAACTCGGTTATTTGTGCTGCAAATTCAAGAGCATGCAAAATACCCCATAACAGAGCCTCGGGCACTTTGCAAGATCTGAAAGGATCTCCTCCGCGGAAACCATGCCTATCAACCAGCCCTGGCAGTCAAGAGCTCCCTTTCGGCATCACTGGTGAGGCTGTTCAGGGTCGTTTCCAGTTCCACCCTCAGAATCTCCAAATCCCTGTGTGAACAATCCTTTTTGACATGCATCGGATGGCCAAAAGCAATGACGATATGGGAAAAGGGCTTAGCCAGAAGTGTTCTGTCCCAGCTCCTGAACCGCCAGCATGGTGTTGCCGCCATGCTCACGGGAACCAGCGGGGACTGGGTGTGTCTCGCCAAAACCAGAATCCCCTCCTGCGCTACAAGGGGTGGTCCCTGTGAGCCGTCTGCAATGAAACCCGCTGAATAACCCTTTCTCATGTGTCCAATAAGGTGTCGAAGAGCCATCCCGCCCCCCTTTCCGGAGGATCCCCGCGCACTGTGATAGCCGAGACTTGTGAGAACACGCGCAACCCATTCGCCGTCACGGCTCCGACTCACCATGAGCATGCCGTTCCTGTCCCTGAAATAATAGACCAATGCCGGAAATGCAAAATGCCATGCAGTAAATATGGGAGGCTTTCCTGATTGCAGAGCCTCCACTTCATACTTGCCGCCCAGAATGGTAAAATGGCATGTAGCGTGATGCAGCCGAATCAGGGCGCCCAACAGGGGAGGGAGCAAGGTAAGCCGGTCAGCGGCAATCCGTTTGTGCGCTTTCCCGTTGCGCGCCCAGATCTTGGCAGTTTCAACAGTCATCTTTCACCTGTAGGACTTGTGCGGATGGACATGTACCACAAAAAAAGTATAGCACTCATTGGCTTTCGAGCGACAGGGAAAACACTCCTGGGAAGAATACTGGCACAGGAGTGCGGTCTTCCTTTTGTCGACATGGATGAGATGCTCTCTGAATCCTTCTCCATGAGCATAAGGAATTGGGTGGCTCTCGCCGGGTGGGAGTCTTTCCGGGAGGCGGAATCAAGGCTGTTGGCGCAGCTTGTGGAAAGGCCTCCCATGGTTCTTGCCACCGGTGGGGGAGTGGTCCTCTCTGATTCCAACAGGCTGACCCTAAGGGAGCACTTTACCGTTCTGTGGCTTCAAGCCTCTTTTGAGTCCATTTATCAGCGAATCCAAGACGATCCTTGTTCAGATTCCCAGCGACCGGCCCTCTCAATGCTCACTGCAGAGGAAGAAATCAGGCAACACCTCGCAGCCCGTCTCCCACTGTATCGGGAGGTCGCCGATTTCACCCTCCGCACCGACCAGGGCACACCCGCAACAAACGTGGAAGAGATTCTGTCGT
>JAAYUJ010000416.1 GCA_012517775.1 Deltaproteobacteria bacterium | reverse complement strand
GGCGGCTGGTCCAGTCGCCCTGAGCTCTTTGAAAGGCTGATTCGTAAAACGGGTGCAGGCATAACCCTGGATATAGGCCATGCACAAATCTGCGAGTCCGTTCAGACTCAGGGGTACTTCTTCGAAGATTTTGCTCTGCCCAATTTGGAAAAGGTCCACAATGCGCACATCTATCACGAGGAGCACAATGGCTGCCATCTCCCGCCAAAGGATCTGTCGGATCTCTGTGAACGCCTCTGTTTCCTGATCTGTCTGCCGTGTAACTGGTGGGTCCTGGAGTTGCGTGAAGAAGCATCCTTGCGAGCCACTCACGCAGCAGTGAATGAATTCATCCAGAAAAAGCCGGAACACCCGCCCAAGGACCTATTCGGGATCCCTTGAAACATCCTCACCGAACCCGTGGACCAGACATTTTTTCAGATGATTTTATTCGCATAAGTTGTATAGAGTGATGAGGGCCGGACAGCAGCTTTCCCATGGGCTTGGGCCAGGATCCCGCCTGCAACTGTCCGGCATGCTGAGCTTTCATGCATTCTTCACTCTCCATTTGAGGAGAAATGGTCATGATCGGGCCAAAAGATTCCCTGACTTACCATGAAACCGGCCGTCCCGGAAAAATAGAAGTACGAGCCACCAAGCCCTGCCTGACTCCCTCGGATATGCGTCTTGCCTATCTTCCAGGGGCCGTTTATGCATCTTCGGCCATCGCAGAAGATCCTGCCAGTGTCTTTCGCTACACATCCAGGGGAAACCTGGTCGGAGTCATCACCAATGGAACGGCGGTACCCGAGCTCGGGAATGTAGGTCCTGAGGCGGCCAAGCCCATTCAGGAAGGTCTTTCGGTCCTTTTCAAGAGACTGGCGGATATCGATGTATTCAACCTGGAGATCAATACCACGGACCCTCAGCGCTTTATCGACGCAGTGTGTCTTCTCGAGCCGACTTTCGGCGCCATCAATCTAAGAGACATCCGGGCCCTGGAAGGTCTCCAAATCAGCGACCGTCTCAATGCATGCATGAATATTCCAGTCTTCAACCAGAATCTATATGCTTCCGCCGTTGTCGCGTCGGCTGCTCTCATCAACGCCCTCGAGATTGTGGGAAAGAAGATGCAGCATGTCCAGGTTGTCATCTGCGGCATCGGGTCGGGTGGTATGGGATGTGCCAGGCTCTTTCTCAAACTGGGTGTGCAGCCCGAGAACCTCCTTGTGTACAATTCCCGGGGGCTCCTTCACGCTGATCGCACGGACATTCCTGAATATGCCAGGGTCTTGGCCCGCAAGGACCCCGCTCGATCCCTCTCGGACGGAATGCGGGGAGCCGATGTATTCCTTGGTTTTTCGACGGGTGGGATTGTGACCCGGGAAATGGTCCGTTCCATGAACTGGAGCCCCATCGTCTTCGCTCTGGCGACCCCGGAGCCCGAAATCGCTTATGATGCGGCAAAATCCTGTAGAAAGGAAGCGATCGTGGCAACCGGTCTTGCCGAGTATCCCAACGCGATTCTGGATATTCTGAGCTTTCCCTATATCCTTCGGGGAGCCCTGGATGTCCATGCCACGCAAATCACGGAAGGGATGCTCATCGCCGCTGCACGAGCCTTGGCGGAGCTTGCAAGAGAAGAGGTGGTGGAAGCGGTGGAGCGGGCATATGGGAATGAGCGTTTCAGTTTTGGTCCCGATTACATATTGCCCAAGCCGATCGACCCCCGCATTCTCATACGCGAATCGGCGGCGGTTGCAAATCAGGCCATCGAGGAGAGGGTGGCGCGTCGGGTTGTGGAGACGGATGCCTATCAGGAGAGCCTTACCTTGAGGCTTGGCACCGGGCGCGAGACCCTGCGAGACCTTGCGATGAAAGCCAGACAAAAGAATTTGAGAGTGGTTTTCTCCGACGGCGTCAACGAGGCCGTCCTCAGAGCCTGCGGGATGCTCATGGCTGATGGGATCGCCCGGCCGGTTCTCCTCGGTCAGGAGGAAGAGGTTCATGAGACCATGGCTCACCTGGATCTGAATCTCGGTGATGTGGAAATCATCAATCCTGGAGACAGCCCCCGGTTCAGGCCTTATGTGGAAGAGTATTTCAGAATGCGCCATCGCCGCGGCATCATGCTGGATGAGGCCAAGAGAAGAATCAAGAGGAGGGACCATTTTGCGGCCATGATGCTTCACAGTGGAGACGCCGACATGATGATCGGCGGAGCTTCCATTCATTACGGCGAAGCCCTGCGCAGCATCCTTGAGATTATCGGCCCCGCTCCGGGAGTGAGAAAGATCTCCAGCCATCACATGGTTCTTCTTCCGAAGAAAGTCTACTTTCTTGCGGACTGCGGAATCATTATCGATCCCTCCGCGGAGGATCTGGCGGAAGTCGCTCTTCTTGCCGCCAACCGAGCGCGTTCCCTTGGGTTTGAACCGTGTGTGGCGATGCTCTCATTCTCCAGCTACGGGAGTGTGGATCATGCCCTGGCCCGCAAGGTCCGCAAAGCAACTGAAATTGTGAAGGAAAAAGATCCCGATCTCATGATCGACGGGGAATTGCAGCTGGGGACCGCTCTCGATTCCCGGATTCGTCAGCGCTTTTTTCCTTTTTCCCCTCTGAAGAAGGATGCCAATGTCCTCATCTTCCCGGACCTCCAATCGGGAAACATCGCCCTTGACCTCGTGCACTGTCTCACCGACGCTGTCATTGTTGGGCCCCTGCTTACGGGGACCCGTCTGCCTGCTCATTTGCGCCAATACGGCGGCACTGCGGAAGAAATTGTGAACCTTACCACGGTGGGTGTCGTAGAAGCTTCAGCATATGTATGATGCGCAGGGGGAAGGCACTCGGAGGATGCTGTGCCACTGATTGTCAAATGATTTGGAGGTGAGGAACGAGGAGCCCCCAGAACTCGGAGGGTCGTTCTTTCCGGGATGCCGCAACATACTGCCATCCCAGATGCTCTCTGCAATGAAGACAAAGAGCGAGACACCAGTCGTATCCTGGAAACCATGTGTATGCCTCTGTGGGCGCTCCAAGAGGAAGAGCCCCCGGACACGAGGCAAACGTATAGAATTCGCAGTGCAATCCCATTGGGTTGATGAAATGGTGCCGGTTCGTCCCGTTTATTGCAAGCAGGCGATCGGATGAGGTGACGACAGCGCCACAGTTGGAGCACTTGTAAGCCTTCGCTCCATTTCCACCAAATCCGTCCATTCTCCGTTCCTTATAAAGGGGTCTTCTCAATAATGCCACTCAACGACCGCTATGGGGCTCGGGTCTCCATACCCGACACCCTGGCGCAAACGCTGTCGGAATCGGAACCCCGACCTGCTGATTGACAAAGCGCGTCTGAAGCCGCTGGATGTCTGAGTCGCCAGGATTCAACCTGGTTATTTAGCAGAGGAGATCGAGAAGTCAACCCAACATGAGAAAGGAGAGGGATATGCCAACCGGGGTCTGCGGAGCAGAATATCTCTCCTGGGAATTGACACTTCTCCAGGGCTGTTCCAAGCTGCATCCAGGCAGCATGTTCGAGCCCGAGAGGAGACTTGATGACCTGGAAGGGCTGTGAGCGCGGCCACCGGAGAACTCAGGACCAGACAGATCATTGTTGCGTCATTGCACTGAATGGAATCCCGAGCATCTGCCCCCAGGACGGTCAACAGCACCGCAATTCAGCAACAGCCTTTCAGATCAGACCTCCTTCCTTGTTTTTCGATTCAATTCCCAAGGCATAGTTTCCGATAGCTTTGGTGTAGAGATATGGACATCGGTTGTCTGCGAACCGCCGTGTGAATCAAGATCCGATGGGGGAAGCGGCTCATTTCATGGCTCTAATGACCATGCGTCGCGAGCCGCCGCATTCTGGCTCCTTCGATTGGACACTTTTTGGAAACACACCTCTCCATTGAGGATGGTCACCTGATTCGGTGCTTTTGCCGTTCCTGGTTTGCAGGTTTCCCGATTCTGAACGGGAAGTTCAGCCCGTTCTGATGAGGGGGTGTCAGGCGGGGAGGAAGCACGAATCCGATTCAGGACCACGGGTGGGGGAGTCGAAATAAGCAGCTTCTCAATAAGTCCCAGGGGGGACTGCCTCGTAGGTCGAGTTTCCATACTCGACACCCTGGCGCAAGAAGCGTCGGGATTGGAATCACGACCTGCTCATTGAGCAAGTAACGAAATAAGGCTTATGTCCCTGAGAACTCTCAGTTTCTTCCAAATGCTCCTGTGGCATGTTTCTCGGGACAACAAAGCGTCCGGTTGCACCGGTCATCAGATGAGAAACGACAATTGCCATGGCTTCACACTGGTGGAACTTATGGTCGTGCTCGCCATCCTGGGTATCCTCGCCGGTACAGGTGCCTCTTCCTACCAGAGTTACATGAGAAAAATTCGTATCATGGATGTGATCGCGGACATACGGTCCATTGAGCAGGCGATTGCAGTTTACAAATCCGTTAACGGATCCCTGCCGCCTGATCTCAAAACGGTTCGAATGGACGACATGAAAGACCGATGGGGGAATTCATACTACTACGTGCGAGTTGAAGGGGCCAAGCCGGGAAACCTTCGAAAGGATCGCTCCCTGCATCCCGTCAACTCTGACTACGACTTGTACAGTGCCGGAGAAGACGGAAAAACAGCCGCGCCGTTTACAGCCCAGATCAGTCAGGACGATATCGTCAGGGCCAATGACGGTGCATACATCGGTCTTGTCTCGGAGTATTGACATCCAACTGGATTGAGCGGGCTTTCCGGGCTGCCCTTCTTTTTCCGGCTCACGCGGATTAGCGTGAACTCTGTGATAGATGGTTCAAGGTTATTGAGGCTTGACGCTGAATCCAAGTGCTTGCTCAACAAGCAGGTCGGGAGCCCATTCCCGACAGTCTTCGCGCCAAGATGTCGGGTACGTAAACCCGACCCACAAAGCTGTCGTTACCCGGTCTGATTGAGGAGTTGCCCGGCTTTGATCCGGCTGGGATGGTCCGGCTGAAAATAAGGTGCCAGTGATGGTCCTGGAAAAGAAATTCCTCAGAAGCAGATTTGCACGCCAGATATTCACACTGTTCGTTCTATGCGCCCTATTGCCTGTTGCTCTTCTGGCCATCCAGTCCCACTGTCAAGTGACCAGAGAACTCGATGAGCAGACCCGTCATCGGATAAGACAGTGGAGCAAGAATATCGGGATGAACATCCTCGAAAAACTGCATTTTCTTGAGACTGAACTGGAATTGACGGCACTCAGCCTCAGGGATGGCGGTATCCTCATTTCTCCCAGCAAGACTGCTCCAGCGGAATCTGACCAAGGCCGGTTTTCAGGCATGCTATTGGTCAGGGAAAGCGGCGTCAGGTTACTGGTTTTCGGCTTTCTGGAACAGGCGCCGCCCTCTGCGGCAGCAGCCATTCAGAATCTCCAGAGCGGTAAAACGGCCATCTTCACGGATGAACCTCAGGGTTCTCATGCCAGAGTCTTCATGGTGCGATCCGTCGACCCGCTCAGCCCTGAGAGTGGCTTCCTCATAGGGGAAGTGAATACGGCATATCTATGGGGGATTGGCGCTCAGAACACCCTGCCCCCCATGACGAAGATATGTGTATTCGATGAGGAGCACGACTGCCTTGTGAACTCTCTCTCTTCCCTGGATGCCCTCTTATCCCTCCTGCTTGAAAAGCTGCACGATTCGCCCATGGGAGTCTTTGATTGCACAATTGATGAGGGTACATATCTCACTGGTTACTGGACGATCTTCCTCAAGGGCAGATTCCAGGCTTCCAACTGGGTTGTGACCTTGAGTCAATCTCTGGCAGACGTTCGGGCACCCATCGCAAATTTCAAGAACAGCTTTTCAATGCTGATTCTCCTGTGCCTCCTGATTGTCCTGCTGCTCAGTCTTGTCTTCATCCGCAGAAGCCTTGTGCCTTTGGAAATCCTCAAGGAAGGCACAAAGAGAATTGCTGAAGGCGATTTCGAAAATCGTTTGGTTGTCAAAAGCAATGACGAGTTCGAGGAGTTGGCGGACTCATTCAACAACATGTCGACCGAGCTGGAAAGGCACTTCAGAACACTGAATGCCATGGCGGAGATCGATCGGGGCATCCTTTCGTCCTTGGACACCGAGACAATCGTTCACACCGTTCTCAATGGTATTCACTCCTGCTTCGGTTCCAATGATGCCGGTGTTCTTCTGATTGACGCGAAGCAGCCTGATTTTGCGAGAGTTTTCAGTCTCACGAGTATCCACCTGCAAGAAGGAGGGAAAGACCTCATTGAGTTCCCTTTAGCCCAGTTTCAAGGCCTCCTCGGTCATCAGGATCATCTTCTGCTGAAGGACTTACACGGAAGACTCCCTCCGTTTCTAAAGTCTCTTTTTCATAACGGCAGCAAGTCTGCTCTGATCCTGCCATTTCTTGACGGTGAGAATCTGCGGGGTGTCTTGACCATTGGTTTTACTGAGAATGGTTCCGATAGTGCACATGTCTTGATGCAGGCACGCAGACTGGCTGATCAGATGGCGGTGGCCCTGTCCAACTCGGCCCTGGTTGAAAAACTGGATCGATTGAACTGGGGTACCCTTCATGCCCTGGCACGAACTGTGGACGCCAAATCACGTTGGACCGCAGGCCACTCCCAACGGGTGACGAATATGAGCGTCAGGATTGGACGCGCCCTGGGACTCCCCCGCAAAGAACTGTTTACGCTGCAGAGAGCCTCGCTGCTTCATGATATCGGGAAAATTGGGATTCCGTCACAGATCTTGAATAAGGCCGGAAAGCTGACTCCTAAAGAATATCAACTTGTTATGGAACATCCACTCATCGGGGTGCGAATTATTGAACCTCTTGAGCCATACGCAGATGTCATTCCTATCGTGCACCAGCACCACGAGAAATATGACGGCTCCGGTTACCCGAGGGGACTGGCGGGGGAGGATATCGCGTTCGGGGCTCGAATTCTTGCGGTGGCCGATGCTTTTGATGCAATCATTTCCGATCGGCCTTACCGTTCGGGCCGTAGCCTGGACGAGGCCGTTCAAGTCATCAAGCAGGATGCCGGTACCCACTTCGATCCTTCCGTCGTTTCGGTATTCCTGAGGGTTCTGCAAATCTTTGACAGCCCATCAGATGCGGTGGAAATCCCTCGGCGCTATGAAATCCTCGGATCTCTTCAGTGAGTCTCCAGAACCGGCGTCAAGAAAACAAAGGCGGCTATGCCGTACATAACCAGTGCGATGAGAACGAGAGTGGTGAATCCCATGTGAATGGCCAGAAGTGTTGCCGCAATAGATCCCACAACCGACGCACATCCGTTGATCCCCCAAGCCCAGGGGATAGAAACCGATTCCCATTTCGCCAACCTCGCAAGACCGAGAGGAAATGGCATTCCCATGAAGAACGCTAGGGGAGCCAGCAGGACAACAGCAATTGCTATTCTGACAGCATCCTGTAGGCCCAGGAAATACCTGAACACGGAAGGCAGAATAAGCAAATAAGCCGTCGAAACAACCACAATTGCCAGGACAGCGACACATATGGGGAAGACTTGTCTGCTGTGAGAGCCGGCCTTGACTCCCACTACATGCAGCATTGAGGAGAAGCGGCTTCCCAAACCGGCGAAAACCAGGAAGGCGCAGAGTACGACAGAAACGGCATAGATGGGATGGCTCAGAAAAAGAATAAGCTTCTGAATGAAAGCGATCTCCATGAAAAGAAACGCAAAGCCGATGGCAAGGAAGTAAGCCGCAATGCGCCACCTGCGGAGGGGCGATCTTCCGCGTGCTTTCAGAAATAACAGAGGCAGCACGATGAGAAAAAGACTCAGCCCGCATGCTTGCACAAGGGTCACCACAAGAATGGGATAGGCCCATTCCATGAGTGGCAGCCCTCCCTGGCTCTTGAGAGACAATATTTCAGGGAGGGTTTCCCATTTGAAAAAGTGAAAGAAATAGGGACGGTCATCGGTGGCCGGAGCGATGAAGAACTTGTAACGACGGAGAAATGCGTCTCGATTCTCACCGAGCAGTGCCTGGGCGCCTTCGTACAGACAGGGGCGGGGGAGAATGTTGTAACGATTTGGCTCATCAGGCTTGATTCCAGGGCAGTAATCCACATCGAAGGATCGTTCCGCGCAGAAGGCTCTGATCTTTGCGACCTCATCCTCTGTAAAAGCTCCGCTCTTCAGCAGGAGAGTAACGGTTCTCCAGCTTCGAACCACTGCAATCTGACTGCCTGCGCTTTCCACCTTTCGATGCTCAAGGGTTTCAAGGGCCGTTGCAAAAAGCTTCAGGCTGTCCCTTGGGGGCACCTTGAGCCAGCGGGTTATGGAAAGAATTCCTCCCGGGCGCAGATGCCGGTAGTAATCCGAAAGGGCCTCAACCGTGTAGAGATAGG
>JAAYUJ010000415.1 GCA_012517775.1 Deltaproteobacteria bacterium | reverse complement strand
GCTCCAGGTTTTAGCCCGTAAATAGTCTGATATGCTGTCGCATCGTCTAAGGGTGGTCGTCCGGAGTCCCTCTCGATGTATGGAGGAAGTGGCACCTGACCAATTTCCGCAAGCACGGCCTCAAGAGACTGGACACCGTCAAACCGCACACAAGCGGTGCCGTTCACTACGGGACTCGCAAAAACAGCGGAAACGCTGTTCGGAAGCTCGATTCTGGTGCCGGGGCGAGGTCTTTTCGAGGTCTTGACGAGGCACTGGTACCCTTCTTTGCAGCCCAGACCGGGGTCCTTGTATGGATCAAGGATCAGAAGTTCAACGGTTCCTCCGGTCTCTTTCCTTCCCAACAGCCTGGCCGGGACGACCCGCGTGTCGTTGACGACAAGCATATCCCCCTTTCTGAGAAAGCGAATCAAATCCCTGAATCGATAATGCTCGATCCGGGAAGAGGACCGGTCCAGCACCAGAAGCCTGGAGGAGTCCCGGACCTGAAGAGGCTCCTGGGCAATAAGCTCTGGGGGCAGCTGATAACTGTAATCCTCCAGCCGATACGTAAGAGTTCGATCATCCCCCATGGTGTTTTCCCCAGTAGACGAAAAGAAGCCCCAGGACCATGAGACCGCCTCCAATGATGCGCAGATGCCTGTTCGGAATGGAACAGAGCTTTAGGAGCCAGGCCTTCACCCATTCAGGGGAGGCGAGGTAAGGCAGGCCTTCAAAAAAACAGATGAGCCCCAGGACAGTGAGCAGATATCCCTTCAGCATGAATGGCTTCCCTTCTCAAGATTTCCTTTTCCTTCGCGGTATAATCGCCTAACATATTTTTCTGTAACTTCTCAATAAGTTCAGGCAACGACTGCTCTGCAGGTCGGGCTTCCATACCCGACACGTTGGCGCAAAGGCTGTCGGGATTGGAATCCCGAGCTGCTTATTGAACGAGAGCATTTTTCTCCGGCTGCGGACAGATCCTGTTGTCAACCGGGGCGCTATTGTCTGCTTGATCACATTGCGGTCGACCATCAGAAAGGAATGAAGTCCATGCCGTTGAGCTGGGTGGAAATCGATTTGGAGGCACTTCGACACAATTACTTTCAGGCTGCCGGCAGACTGGGACCCAACGCTTCGGTGATCGGAGTCGTCAAATCCGACGCTTACGGGCACGGCATGACAGCCGTCGCAAAGGAACTGGTGACATGCGGCGCATCCTTTCTTGCCGTGAGCAAGTACTGGGAAGCTGCGGATCTCCGCCATCACGGCGTGGAGATCCCGATTCTGGTCCTTTTGGGATTCGAAGCGGAAGAGACAGAGGATGCCCTCCTCTCACGGGTTCGCCCCGCTGTTTTTCGAATGGATCACGCCAGGAGAATCAGTGCGGCTGCGGTGAAGCACGGGGTGACTGCTTTGGTTCATCTCAAGGTGGACACAGGCATGGGCAGACTGGGAGTTCCCATGAGTACCGTTCCTTCCTTTCTGGATGAGCTCCTTGCACTGCCGGGCCTGAGTCTTGAGGGGGTATTGTCCCATTTCGCCGTTGCCGATGAGTGGGACAAATCATACAGTGATCGGCAAGTCGAGCGATTTCAGGAAGTCTTGAAGATGGTTGCCGCAAGGGGTTGCGAGCTTCCCTATGCCCACATTTCCAACAGCGCAGGAATCCTCGATCTGCCTCACGCACATTTCCAACTTGTGAGGCCCGGAATCATGCTCTATGGATCTCCTCCCTCACGGGAATTGATTCAGCCTGCCGACCTCCGCCCAGTAATGTCTTTCAAGTCCAGGATCCTCCAGTTGAAGGAGGTACTTCCCGGGCAGCCCATCGGTTACGGAAGAACCTATGTAACGGAGAGAACGGCCAGGATTGCCACCGTGCCTGTCGGCTATGACGATGGATACTCACGACTGCTTTCCAACCGGGGGCAGGTCTTGATACGGGAAAAGCGGGCTCCCGTGGTGGGCCGTGTTTCCATGAACATGATCACCGTCGATGTGACACACATCCCGGAAGCGATGGAAGACGACGAGGTGGTGCTACTGGGGTGCCAGGGGAATGCTCGCATCACGGCGGAGGAAATCGCGGATCTCTGTGGAACCATCAGCTACGAGATCTTCTGCAGCATCGGTCACCATCGCTCCAAATTCTTCCTGCACGCCACACCATCTTAGCTTGCACGGGATAGAGGGGGTGTTATATAAACCTGTGCACCCCGGCGGGAGAGGCCTTCCTCCTTGCCTTGCCGGGCTCTTGTTCGGGCGGAAGCTGGTCCATCGCCACAAGAATCATTCGTCCGTGACTGACAATAAATGCCGACGGAACCGCCGCAGGCTGACCGGGGGATTGACGGAACATATGGTATCCGGCATCTTCTGAAGCCGAACGATCATTTTCGTGGACCCTATTGGCATTTGCACCCTTGAAAAGCTAACATAAAATCTGTTTTGGGAGGATTTGTTCATAATGACCCCGTTAAGAAGCAGAATCATTGGACTGCTCCACGATGCGATAAAAGTTCTTCTTTACGGACACGGGCAGTTGCCAACAAATGAGCTCTCCATCGAGCTCGATATTCCGAAAGTCCCTGAACACGGCGATTACGCAACCAATATTGCCCTCAGTCTGACCCGCCATCTGAAACGCAAACCTCTTGAAATTGCTCGAGAGATCCTCAAAAACCTGAAGGATGGGAACGGTCTGTTCCAAAAGGTGGAGATTGCGGGACCCGGCTTTATCAATTTCTTTGTCAATCCCCATGCGTGGCATGCCACTCTGGTGGAGATACTCAGAGATCCGGGAGCCTACGGACGTCAGGACATTGGCCGAGGGCGAAAAGTACAGGTGGAATTCGTCAGCGCCAACCCGACCGGTCCCCTGCATATTGGCCATGGGCGCGGTGCCGCCACCGGAGATGTGATTGCAAACATTCTGCAGGCATGCGGATTTGACGTACAGCGGGAGTACTACATCAACGATGCCGGAAACCAGATGGACACACTGGGCCGGAGCCTTTACTACCGCTACCTGCAGATCCTGGGACAACCGGTGGAATTTCCGGACAACCACTATCAGGGGCAGTACATGCTGGATCTGGCTCGCGACCTCCACAAGGAAGTCGGCAGCCGCTATCAGGACATTTCCCTCGATGAAGTGCTCGATTTGTTCACCCGCTTCGCGGGAGACCGCATACTGGCAGAAATTCGGGAAGATCTGCACGCCTTCGGAGTTCATTTCGATGCATGGTTCAGTGAGCGCAGCCTCCACGAGCAAAACGCCATCGCCAGGACTATCGAGGAATTGAAAGCGGCGGGTCACGTTTACGAGCATGACGGAGCCACCTGGTTTCGAAGCACGGCCTTCGGTGATGAAAAAGACCGGGTCGTCATCCGGGCAAACGGCATGAGCACTTATTTTGCCGCAGACCTGGCCTATCACAGGAATAAATTCGAAAGGGGATTTCACACTCTGGTTGATATCTGGGGAGCGGATCACCACGGTTACGTGGAGCGCATGCTCGCCGGAGTCCAGGCCCTTGGGCGCGAACGATCCGATCTACGAATCATTCTTGTACAACTGGTGAACCTTCTCAGGGGTGGGGTCCCTGTCGCTATGTCCACCAGGGCCGGTGAATTCGTGACGCTGAAGGAGGTTGTCGATGAGGTTGGGAGGGATGCTGCCCGTTTCCTCTTCCTCACGCGACGTTCCGACAGCCCGCTGGATTTTGATCTGGAAGTAGCCAAAATGCAGAGCAACGACAATCCCGTCTATTACGTACAATATGCTCATGCCCGGCTGTGCAGCATCTTTGAGGTGGCGAGGGAACGAGGAATACATCTGGATTTGAGCAGTGTCGAATCCCTCACCTCCCTGCATCGCCTGACTCTGCCACGGGAAGTGGATCTCATGAAAATGCTCGGCGAGTATCCTGATGTCCTTGCCAACTGCTCCCGCTCTCTGGAAGCACATTTTATTCCTTACTACCTTCATGAGCTCGTCTCTCTCTTTCACAGCTATTACAATCAGAATCGCGTTCTGGGGGATGACCCGGAGCTGACCGAAGCAAGGCTGTGTCTGGCTGCGGCGATCAGAGAAGTCATAAAGAACGCCCTGGAACTCCTTGGAGTCACGGCACCGGAGAGAATGTGACACGATATAGGCTGGAGCAGGGTCATGGCGCGATCGTTGATTGAGGACAACTCATCGGAAAAACGCAAACCCAGGTCGGAATCAAAGCGCTACCGGTTTGAAATGGGCAGATTCCAGCTCTTCCTCCTGTGCCTCGGCCTCGTCATCGCGCTGTCCTGGATGTTCGTCTTCGGTATCCTGGTTGGACGGGGAGTCCCCCTTGTAGATCCTTCCGACATCTCATTCCATGCGACATTCCTGCGCTTTCTGGGCCTGAACAGAAAGACGCCGCCACCCAAAAACCCTGCCCAGACTTGGGAAGACCAGAAGAAAATGCTCGAGTCACTTCACTACTATGAAGATTTGACTCAAAAGAGTCTTTCTCTTGGCCCCAAATCGGAACCATCGCCTTTGGTCCCTCAAGCGGACCAGAGCGATAAACAGAAGCTGCAGGCGCCGCCTCCCGAAACTGCTGAACCGAAGCCCCAACCGACGGCGGAAAAGCCGGCTCAGCAGGAGACATCTCCTGATTTCCCCTCACCGGAGGGAGCCACGGAGCATTTCACCTTGCTCATTTCCTCTTTGAGAGACGCCGAGAATGCTCAGCGTCTGTTGGATCAACTCAAGAATAAGGGATATCCGGCCCGCCTTGAGACACTTGACCTGAGCGGCAGCCGCTGGAACCGCGTCCTTGTCGGATCTTTCCAGAACCGCCCTGAAGCCATGAGATTCGCCGCCGAATTCAACCGGAAGGAGAAAATGGAAGGTCTGGTGATCAGGGAATCTCGCTAGCAGTCCCTCATGCCCCGTTGGGGCAACCATGAGGTTAAAAGGGGGTGTGATCCAACGGCAAAAGGCACAGAGCCCGCACAGATTTCCATTATGAGAGTTTCTCTGTAATCTCTGTGATCACCGTGGTGAAATCGCAGCTTCTCAACAAGCAGATCGGGATTCCAATCCCGACAGCCTTTGCACCGATGTGGCGGGTGTGGAAACCCGGCCCATAAAGCTATCGTTACCTGGATTATTGAGGAATTTCATGAACTCACGACTTTTGGGGGCAGGATTCGCCGCAGCCCGACTCGGTTGAATCCCCCACAAATGATTCATAATGAATGGCGGCAGACCATGCCGGCAGCTGGTCAGAAGAGAGAGCCTCAAACCTCGGTTGCCATATCTTCCAGGAGCACGCTGTAAACCTTGACCGCTTTGTCAATCCCCTTGACATGGATCTCCCCCAGGTACCGGGTCGCCACATGATCTTTTACCTGTTCAAAAGTCGTGCTGGAAATCAGGATGCCTCCAGGCTCCGCGTTGGATTCAAGCCGCTGAGCAAGGTTGACTTCAGAGCCGAGAACGGTGTAAGAGAGTCGTTTTGCTGATCCCATGTTACCCACCATGACTTCTCCTGTATTGACCCCGATGCGTATCTGAACCGGCAACCCCCCCTCAGTTCGCCAGGCCGCGTCGAGCTTTCTGGCCCTCATTTGCATCTCCACCGCAGCCCGCACACAGCGAACAGCATGGTCCTGCATGGGCTCGGGATCACCGAAAAACACCATCAAACCGTCACCGATATACTTGTCCAGGGTTCCTCCATGCCTGAAGACAATCTCCCCCATCGCCTCGAAGTATTCGTTCAGGTACCTCTGTACCCTCTCAGGAGGCAATAACGCCGAAGCGGTCGTGAACCCCTTGATGTCGCTGAACAAGACCGTGAGTTGCTTCTTCTGGCCCTTCAGGGACAACATCTCCGGATTCGCCAGAAGCTTCCTCACCAGTGAGGGAGGAAAATAGGCCTCAAAGGTCTTACGAAGGACTTCCTTCTCCTTCTCTTCCTCGAAATAGTGGTGAGCAGTCAGGGCGATGGTTGAAAACGCCAGAAAGAAAAGGGGTCGCACCACATGAGGTATCAACTGAAGCGAAAGAAACAGGAATCCTGCAAAAGCCAGGTAGGACAAGGCAAGAGACACCGTGCCGATGATAAAGAAAGCGGGTGAAAGGCAAGCGGAGAAGATGATCAAAAGACCGGCCATGATCGTTTCGATAGAGAACATCTCCACTGGACTGAGCCGGCGCAAAAACTGTTCGGTCAAGATCGTGTGAATGGCATTTGCGTGGATGCCGCTCAGGGGAAAACTGACATCTGTGGGGACTGTGCCGATGTCCGTAGACCCCGTTGACACATCGGAGATCAGGACAATCTTTCCCCTGAGCTCCTCTCGCCAGATGTCCGACTCTTCCTCATTTTCCGAAGCACGATAGACATCCGCAAAATTGTAATGCTTCATGCGTTCCCATGGCCCGACAAAATTCACCACCATATTCCCCCCATCGTCGACGGGGATGGTCACGTCTCGGATTCTTCCGCCGGAAAGTCTCGCACCTTCAAGGGTAATGCTTCTCCCTGGTCTTACGACAACCCTCTCGGGGGTGACATCCAACACGTCGCACGCCACTCGAAAAGCCAGGCTGGGGTAAAAAGCATCCCCATAGCGCAGAAGAAGTGGAACACGGCGGAAGACTCCATCGCTGTCCGGTTTCATGCTGAGAAACCCCGACCCTTTCGAGGCATCTGCCAGCTGGTGGAAAGTGGCAAGCGGATTCGACCCCACAGGCAGGTTTGATGGATCCCCTTCAAGTCCAACCTGCCAGGACGTCTCCCTGAGGTACTTCAGTGCCCCTTCCACAGAGGGCCTGCTCTGATCCGAGACATGCCGGCCGCCGAGAGAAAGGGCCATTCCAAAGTAAACGTTACCTGCATCTCTTGTCGCCGCAATGAGGGCCTGATCGTCTTTCTCATTGGAAAGGGCGGGAAAAATGAAATCATAAGCCTGGACTGCCGTTTGCATCGACGCCAGATTGGAAATGACGCGGGCGAAATGGGAGCGGTTGAGATAGAAGTTGTTGAGCTCCTGTATGGAGGTGTTGTTGATGTCTACGTGGACGATCCTGCTGTCGTAAACTGGCCGCAGGCGATCATGGCCGGAACGGAATGCAAAAAGGCGGTCAATGACTTGAGCATCCCACGGCTCAAACACTCCGGGCAAGAGATAGAAGCAGACATAGGCGCCAAGGAATGATGCGGCGATCCAGCATATGGAGACGCGACTTCGCCTGCTCTTACTGGTGGTCAATGGTAAAGACCCTCACAACCGGCCCGTCGGATTGAATTGCTTCTGCAATGGACGCCACATCGGGGC
>JAAYUJ010000414.1 GCA_012517775.1 Deltaproteobacteria bacterium | reverse complement strand
TCCAGGACACTCTCCGATCACCGCTGCAACATCGAAGATGTGAGTCAGACCATTTTGCAGAGTGAATTCGTTGGAGTCTTCATTGCCTCGAGGCCGGAGGACATCAGCCAGGAGGCCTTGCTCGCCGCTTTGAAGGAAAATCTTGACTCCATGGGGCTTTCAGTTTTCGTCAAGCCCATGGCAGGGCGGGAAGAATGGGTGGCCCCCCGGAGCGAACCATTTATCATCACGACCACGGGTCCGGATCGAATCGGGCTCGTTGCCGGTATCACGGAGATCATGGCCCGGCACCGGGTCAACATCAGCAATCTGAAGGCGGTATTCAGAGGAAGCGACGATCCCGTGCGCAACATCATGATCTACGAAGTGGACATCCCTCTCGAAACGGATCAGAACGTCTTCAGGTCGGCTCTTTGCTCCAGGGCGCAGGAACTCGGCCTGGAGATAAGTTTCCAGCACAGGGATATCTTCGAGGCACTCCATAGAGTATAGAGGCAGGCATGATTACAGACCGAGAAGTCATCGCTACCCTTGAAATGTTGAGGAGCGAACACCTGGACGTACGCACAGTCACCCTGGGAATAAGTCTTTTTGACTGTGCCGGCGATGATCCCCGTCATTTCCGCAGCCGAGTGCGCGCCAAGATTTCAAGGCTCGCCGGAGACCTGGTGAGGGTCTGCGACGAGGTGGGACTCAGGTATGGTATTCCTGTGGTCAACAAACGCGTTGCGGTCAGCCCCATTGCCGTAGCTGCATGTTCGCAATCCGTGGGACAGATGGTGGAGACGGCCGGTACACTGGATGAAACCGCCAGGGAGATCGGAGTGGACTTCATCGGTGGATTCACTGCGCTCGTCGAAAAAGGTTTCACTCGTGGAGATCGCGCTCTCATCGAGGCCATACCGGATGCCCTGGCATCCACGCAAAGGGTCTGTTCCTCGGTGAATGTGGCCTCCACCAAGGCTGGGATCAACATGGACGCAGTCTATTTGATGGGAAAAACAATCAAACAGGCTGCGGAGCTTACCAGAGACGGCGATGGCTTGGCATGTGCCAAACTCTGCGTGTTCTCCAACATTCCCCAGGACATTCCTTTCATGGCAGGTGCCTATTTGGGGGTGGGAGAGCCCGACTGCGTCATCAACGTCGGGGTCAGTGGACCCGGCGTGGTCAAGAAGGCTATCGACCGCGCACGCTCCGCCAATCCTCGCATGGATCTGGGACTCCTTGCGGATATCATCAAGCGCACGGCATTCAAAGTGACGCGCGTAGGAGAACTCATCGGACGTGAAGTGGCCGACAAGCTCCGAGTGCCCTTTGGAGTTGTGGACCTCTCACTGGCCCCAACTCCCAATGTGGGGGACAGCGTCGGGGAAATCTTCCAGAGCCTCGGCCTGAAGAGCATCGGGGTCCCAGGAACCACAGCAGCGCTTGCAATGCTGAACGATGCGGTGAAAAAAGGGGGGATCTTTGCGAGTTCTTACGTGGGAGGGCTCAGCGGAGCATTCATTCCTGTCAGTGAAGACTTGAATATAGCCGAAGCCGCCGGAAAGGGCACCCTGACCCTTGAGAAGCTCGAAGCCATGACAAGCGTGTGCTCGGTAGGTCTTGATATGATTGCCATCCCCGGAGATACGTCTCCTGAAACCATCGCCGCCATCATT
>JAAYUJ010000413.1 GCA_012517775.1 Deltaproteobacteria bacterium | reverse complement strand
TTGTAGTCTTCCGGTTTGAGGAAGGAAGAATGGGGATCCAGCTCGCGGAGCATTCCGTTGATGGCCCCGTAAATCACCTTCTTCGCCTCAACCTTCTCGACATAGTTGTCCTCAACAATATTCAATACATCACTGAATAGCCTCAGATACTGGTATATGTCCGGATTCTCCTGAGCGGTCTTGGCTCGCAGTGTGGACCAACCCGCAAGCACTGCGACGCATCCGAACAATAGCATGAGCAGCCTTTTCTTGTTTCTGTGCATAGTGATTCCTCACTGTTAATGATGATTTCTCCGCAGCCGTCATTCCGTGGGATCAGGTGGCATCAGACAGTGCGGAGCATGGGAATACGGTTTTGGAATGTACGCCGATTCATTCATCTTCGCAATGACAGGAGTATTGCAGCCGTCTCACACCCAATCGGAACACCTCTTCACATCTCATAAGGCATTCATCGGCTCCGAGCACATTCCAGCCAGCCAGGGACAGTGACGGGAATTACAGATAGCAGCATCACGATTATACAATATTCCATCATAATGACCATGTGTTCTTGTGTTGCAAGGGAAAAAAAGCCACGGTGACCAGAAAGAATGTATTTCTCACACACTTGGACATCGAGGAAACGTTCCAAAAAAGATCCGTTGAATCATTCAATGTATTGAAGCGGCTGAACATAAGTGCATTGTTTTTTTAAAGGACTGCGTCTCAAGGATTCCCCCGGGGAATCAGGAAGTCATGCCCTGCGTAATGAGTTTTCCGTGAGAGATAGCCAGCATCCGAACCAGCTCAGAGCAATCCCACAGAGGGTTATTCCAGCAGTAAGAAAAAGCGTTTCGGATACGCTCCACCGGATAAGCCGGGGATTCTCGCCGGGAAACAGGACTCCCGCCTGCCATAAAAGGTAAAGGATTGCAGCATTGCACAGGATGGAGGCCAGAATGCCGAGAGTGATCGTCTCGAAATAAAAGGGAAGGCGCGATTGAAGCCTTGCTGCTCCCAGCAATTCCGCGACTTCCAACTCCTGACGCTGCGTGGCAAGGGACAGACGGGTGAAGATGGAGGGGATCAGGACCGCGAGCAAGGCGGAAACGGCGATTACACCCTCTCCGGTCAAGTCATAAACCGATCGAATCGGTTCGATCCTCTCACGAAGGATGCCGGCATCGAATACTTCAGCTACCTGGGGCAGTTGTCTCAGCTTCACCAATGTGGCGTCAATCTCTCCGGATGAAGGTTCCACCGGTCTGAAGCGAATCTCGATGTCGGCTGACAGGCCATCGATTCCAGCGCCCAGGAACACATTGCCCGAATAATCCTTTTCCCCTGAACTCTTCCCGCTTTGAGCATCGTTACGGAAAGTCGTTTGGATTCTCACGATCTCCGGCCACTTCCTGATCTCCGAAACCACCAATTCCCGTTCTTGATGTCCCAACTTCTCATGGAGGTATATCAAGGCTCTGCCCTCGGATGTCATGGTGAGAAAATGATTCCGGAGGCTTGTATGGGCGATCCATGAAAAGGATAAGATCAGCAGGCAGCATGTGAAAGCCAGGGTTGCGGCCGTCAGTATGAAAGGATTCTCCTTCAGATCATTGCAGGTGTGCTTGAGGGCGTGGAGGAACAACGACCAGGTCATTTTCGAAGCAGTTCCCGTCCAGTATGTGCGAGGAAATATCTGTCCTGTTGTCCTGTTGGAGGGATTTCCATGATTCTGCCCTGGTTGAGCGACAGGGTTCGACCGTGCTTCATCAGACCTGCAAAAGCCGCGTCTCTGGTGAGGATGATAACAGTGGTCCCCCTGATATTTAATGCATTCAAATGATCGGCGACTCTCAATGCATGGTCCTCCTCCAGATGGGCTGCGGGTTCATCTGCAAGAAGAAAGACGGGATCATGAACCGTGGCTCTGGCAACTGCGACCAGTTGCTGTTCGCATCGGGAGAGGTTGAAGCATTTCGCATAAATCTTCCGCTCCAATCCCAGATCACGCAGGGACTGCCTTGTCTTATTCTCTACGTATTCTCTTGGCTTTTCCGCGAGAACCAATGGGAAAGAGACGTTCTCGAAGACAGTCTTTCGCATCAGCAGCTTCAGATCCTGAAACACGACACCGACCTGTCTCCTGAACAGCGCCACATCCCTGGAATGCAAGCTTGCGGGACTGATCCCGCCCACAACGACCTGACCCTCATCAGGTGATTCCAGGCCGAGAAGAAGCTTTACAAGTGCGGTCTTGCCGCTGCTGCTTGCACCCAGGATGCAGACAATCTCCCCTTTGAAAACCGTCAATTCGATATCACGCAATACATCGGCATACTTGATGCCGGATTTCACCACGTGAAGGCATTGCACAAAAGGGAGGCGAAGAGACTTGGTTGAGTCATGGCTTGTTGGTGCCATACTGTAGCATCTCGGTATTTCCTATTGTCTGGGGGCATTCCTGTGCATTGACCTGCCAGGGATATTCATCTTCGTATATCCGGCCGGAAGCTCAAACAGGGAATCCGGCAGACTCTGCGTCTTGATATTCGTCAGCTCGCTCTTCATGCTATAGCCCTGCATCCCGGTATGTTCGGTCTTTATGGGGTATTTCAGATCCCTGGCAATCCACTGAGTTACAACTCCCAGGCTCTTGTCTTTGTAAACATACTGGAATTTGTCGCACAGGTAACCGTTCACCGTTTCTGTGCCGAGATTCTTCTTCTCTGCCATTTCTTGTGCGGCTTTTTCCATTTCCTCCATATTCCAACCGGTAACTCCCGACATTTCCATGTAGGTCTTGTTTTCCGGCATCAGAATCCAGGTGATTCCCTTGTCCATTCTGTGAATCGATATGGTATTCCTGCCTTCTTTTACTCCCTCACTGCGGATTTTGTCTCCTTTGATGTACGTCTTCCCCGTAAAAGTGCCGCCGGCATGATTGGTAATCGTGTCGGCAGCAAACTCGGCTGCCGTGCAGATCCCTGACATGGGAAGAACAAAGACAAGTGCGATGAGGCAGTATCCGGTGCAAAGCCGGCAAAACCTTCCTTTCATGGTATAACCTCCTCGAGGGACTGTACGAATCGGGAACTGTCGACAGTCCTAACTGATCAGGCATGCCTGGGCCGGCTGATCGAAGCGGATGCGAATTTCATGAACCCCACCCGTAAAAGACGTTTCCACCACAAAACCAAGCTTTTGAAATACCGCGAAGACCCGTTCATTTCCCGGCAGAACATAAGCCGTGAGCAGGCGGGCGGACTTGGTGCGGGCCACCTCGCTCAGAAGCTGAACAAGAAAGCTGGCGATTCCCTTGCGTCCATAATCGGGATGAACCGCAAAGTCCACCTCCGCCTTGTGAGTCTGCTCGTCCAGAACGAAACGGCCGATGGCAACGACACGCTCCGCTTCCAGATCCCCAGGCAGGGCAACAATACTCATCTCTTTATGATAGTCAATATTTACCATGCTTCGCACATCGTAATGAGGAAAGACTCGCATGGTGGATAGAAATCGATAGTAAGATTCGTCCCGTGGGAGTGAGTAGAAGAACTCCTTAACAGCCCTTTCATCAGTTGGTTTCGCAGGACGGAAGAAGACCTTCAGGCCGTCTTCAAAAAGCTGAGTCACTTCCCACTGTGCCGGGTAGAGTGCTTTGGGTGTGATAATCTCCACGACTTCATGGGGGAGGTAATTGAGGCGCTGAGCTGCGCTCATGAGGCTTTCACGGAAGTCGGGATGAGCGATTCCAATCAGTGCAAGAGCTCGATCTCTGATCCTCTTTCCATGCAGGTAGGCAATGCCGTACTCTGTGACGACGTACTGAACTCCCGCCCTTGTCGTGACCACGCCGGCTCCTTCTGTCAAGACGGGGACAATACGGGATGTTTTCCCGTCAAGGGTAGTCGACGGCAGGACGATAATCGCTTTCCCACGGTCTGAATACATGGCGCCCCGCAGGAAGTCCACGGCGCCTCCCACACCGCTGTAAATCTCATATCCCAGGGAGTCGGAACAGACTTGGCCGCTCAAATCCACTTCGAGGCCGGAATTGATGGAAATCATTTTTCCATTTTGCGATATTATTAAATAATTATTCGTATATTCAGTAGGATGGAATGCCACCATGGGGTTGTTGTCCACGAAATCGTATAGCTCCTGCGATCCAAGGCAAAAGCTCGCGACAATTTTTCCCTGGTGCAGTGTCTTCCTGGCGTTTGTGATCACTCCCATTTTCACGAGGTCGAGATAGGCGTCTGTCAGCATATCGGTGTGAACACCAAGATCCTTTTTCTCCTGGAGAGCGTAAAGAACCGCCGTCGAAAGGCTGCCTACTCCCACTCGGATGGTAGATCCGTCCTCAATGAGCTTGGCCACATGCTTCCCGATCTCCTGTGCGACGGGATTCATAAGGGGAAGGCCCACTTGAAGCAGCGGTTCATCCCATTCAACTACGGCGTCTATATCTCGGACATGAATGAACGAATCCCCCAGGGTCATGGGCATCTTTGCATTCACTTGAGCGATAACGTGTTTTGCACTCTCCGCAGCTGATTTCACGATATCAACCGATATTCCATAGCTGCAGAATCCATGTTTGTCAGGGGGGGAAACCTGTATCAGCGCCACATCGATCGTCAAGGCTCCGCTCCGGAAAAGCTCAGGAACATCACCCAGGTTGATGGGGGTGTAGTCCGCTCTGCCCTCTGCCACAGCCTCCCTGCTCGCGGTTGCGACGAAGAAGGATTTCAGGCGGCACTTATCGAAATAGCTGGCTTCAGTGTATCGGCTCGTGCCCATGCTGAGGATATGAAGAATTTCCACGTCGGCCAGTTCGGGAATGACCTTTTCCAGTGTTCGGACGAGGTGCTGAGGTTCGCCGCAGCCGGAGCCGATAAAAATTCGGTAACCGCGTTTGAGAATCTTCAATGCCTTCTCTGCTGAAGTCTTCCTTCCCTCGTAAACCGAAAGCCACGGTTGACCTGCCGGGAGCGGGGGATGACCCCCTGGCGGTGACTGGAATTCACTGATCATACCGGTAACCTGTCCTGAAGCGAAGAGAAGCGTAAAGCGGCATATCGCCCGCCGTAATCTTTAAAGGCAGAGTGGAACCCGGGGTATTGAATCATGCAGTGCAGGGAGAGTTGCATACGCAGAATGATTTGAACGGGGCCGAAAAGAAGAGTCATGTTCACTGTGAGATTTCTCTCCCGTGATCTGTGGGCTTCTCATGCCCAGCATCCGGCGATTGCAGATAGATCAGACAGGCCAGGAGGATGGACGCGAGCATCATGAAAGCACAGAGTATCTGTCCCATGGTAAAATATGTAAAAAGGTAACCGATCTGAGGGTCCGGTTCTTTGACGAATTCGATGAAGAACCTGCCGACTCCATAGATGAACAGGAAAAAGACGACCATCATCCCATCGCGAAACCTCTTTCGCCGGATTGTCCACAGGATGGCGAAGAGCACAAGACCCTCAAAAAAGGCCTCGTAGAGCTGCGAAGGATGTCGAGGCACCGGGCCTCCCGCTGGGAAGACCATGCCCCATGGGAGGTCGGTTGGAAGACCAAGAAGCTCACCGTTTATGAAGTTGCCGATTCGACCCAGCCCCAACCCAATAGGACTGGTGACCACAATGCTGTCGGCGACCGCGGGGAATGGCAGCTTGCGCATACGGCAAAAAAGCACCGCAGCCAGAAAGACCCCGATGAACCCGCCGTGAAATGACATCCCCCCATGCCATGTTGCCACTATCTCAAGAGGGTTCCTCAGATATGCTCCATAGTCGTTGAATTCATAGAACACCACGTACCCGAGGCGGCCGCCCACAATGAGTCCAATGGCAAGGTAGAAAATGAGATCCTGAACGCAATGCCCGACCAGTCCTATTTGTCTGGAACGTTCCTGTTTCTGAATGAGGAAGTAAGATGCAATGAACCCCAGCACATACATGACGCCGTACCAGCGGATGCGGAGGGGACCGATATTGATCAGGTCCGGATTGAAGTTTGG
>JAAYUJ010000412.1 GCA_012517775.1 Deltaproteobacteria bacterium | reverse complement strand
CGGACTTCAAATCCGGTGTGAGGCGCTGAGGGGCGTCTCAGGTGGGTTCGATTCCCATGCGCTTCCGCCAGTTCAGCAAAGTTGATTATGCAAGCAGAATTTGAGGAGGAGGTACTCTCTCAATAAGTGGGTCGGGATTCCAATCCAAACCTGCTCATTGAGAAGGCACAGGCGACGGTCCAGACCAAGCATCTCAGCCAAGCCCAGCGACCGTCTTCGGCCATCGCATTCCGGTGGCGTTCTGGATGATGGCACGGAGTTCTGCGGCACCCTCTAGAATGTGGGGAAAAACGATGACACGCTCGGGGGAGAGGATGCAGAAGCAGATCCAGGACTGTCCGAGGCCCGGCATGAACCGGGTGCGAATGAAAAGGTCGTAGACCTAGCTCCGGTGGATCGAATTCACACGTGCGAGGAGCAGCCAATGGACCCCCCTGGAATCCACACGTCAATGCATACGGGGCCCCGATCCAGTTGCTCCGGCGGTGCAAAGCCCCAAGGACCGCTCCGGCAAGAGACAGAGTCAATCCACCTGCGCGTGAGCCTTTGAGCTAAAAGATGCCCCCAAGCAGGCCGGCACAAATACAGAGGGCAAGGGTAGACCGGAGAAACCAAGTTCCGCTCTTGTAGCGGAAGCTGCTCTTCGGCAAGGGAATGACCAGCCCGTACGCGAGGTGGAGCATGGGCCACATCCCGGCCCCTCTTCAGCCGAGTCGGTAAGGCTGAATGACCGCACTGACCAACCCCGTACACCAGTCACCTGCAATTGCCCTCAACCACCCTTCGATCAAGGTCGTACAGCCTCGAACAGCGGCCTGGAATTGATCTCCCGCATGCTTCGCGTGATGCTTTCCCCGTAAGGCTCGCTGGTAATCCGCTGCCCGTCTGCCGTGTAAAGGCCGGAGGGATCCCCGCGAACATACCCCGAAGCACCGGCCAGGTAGTCATATTCTCCCATGATCATGCGGGTGGTGAGATAAGAGGTATAATCGCTCACCCGTCCTCGCTCCATGTGGAGCTGCAGATTCTCCCGACGCATCTGCTCCGAATTGGCGGCAATCTGCCTGCTGAGCTGCGAAATCCCCTGGTAGTACCTGGCAAGTCCCTGGGCGATATAGGCGCCGACCCGCTCGTTGTTGAGCTCGTAAGCCCCGATCATCTGACCGAACGTCGGGAGCCAGCCGTCGAACTGGTTGGCTGGCGCCCAGACGGTGATGTGTCCGAGGCTGTACCCTGCGTCCATGTAGTTGCCGACGCAATGGCCAAGCGAGAGTCCCTTGTACGGTTTGCCCTTGTGCCGGAAGGTGTAAAGAAAATCCTCGACCGAGCAGGGTCGTCCACCGGCGAACCGAAGACGCATCTCCTGGACCAGGTCGGGCCGGTCGTGAACTTGAAACTTGAAGTCTGTGCCGACACCCTGCTGAGTGCAGGCAAAAGAAAAGGCCTGGTGGGGTCGCATGAACCGGGCCACCAGCACGCCGGGAACCCGTGCCAGATTGCTGTACCTCGGGTTGATGAAATCGACCGATGCTGCAATGAAATAGAGCTGCTCTGCGGGATCGAATGCAATGACCTGACCCTTGCCGAGATCCGTCTGACGCCAGTCTTGTGGGGCGGAGAAGCTCCCCCATCCCCCCGCAAGGCTGCGCCGGGCCAGCGGCAGAGTCCTGGGCCTGTCTTGATCGGCTTGAGCCCGGCTGCCTTCGTCAAAGGGAAAGACATTCTTCGCCACGCGGAGATTTGCCAGAGTCTGAAGAAGAATCGGGGCTGAGTGCTCAAGCTTACCCTCCGGAGCATCGATGCATTGATGGAGCATGATCGCATCGCCTCCCGAAACCAGGCTCCGGAACTG
>JAAYUJ010000049.1 GCA_012517775.1 Deltaproteobacteria bacterium | reverse complement strand
TGCCGCGCTTCGAGAGGCGAAGGAGGAGACCGGGCTTGAAGTGGAGTCGTTGACCCAGTTTCTTGCCTATTCCAAACCGGACCGGGACCCGCGGCATCACACGGTAACCGTCGTCTTTTTGGGAATTGGCCGCGGAGAGCCGAAAGCGGCCGACGACGCAAGAAACATTCGGCTGTTTTCCCTGGATGAACTGCCCGAACAGCTTGCATTTGACCATGGTGAAATTCTAAGCGACTACAAAGCGACTCTGACTTAAGAATGCGTTTGGATTGGAGGGATCATTCCCAAACAGATGCATGATGGAATAATCGATTTGAAAAAAGACCAGACCCCCGAGCCGGGCTCCGCATTGCACAGAGTGTCCCCCGCAGTGGTGAAACGGTATGACCGGACAGGGCTTGTGGCCGAGAAGACAGAGTGGGTCATCACAGAGCGGCCGGTGACACTCTATGTCAACGGCAGGGAATTGGTTACACTGCTGTGCGCAGGTCATCATCTGGATGAGCTTGCAGCAGGTTTCCTCTATGCAGAGGGGTTTCTGGGGGCCCTGCATGAACTCGAGAGGCTCGAGGTGGATCAGGAATCGGGCAGCGTTGAGGTGTGGGTTTCCGGTGATCTGTCCCTTGCCGGTCGCATGTGGGAAAAGCGGGCTGTTACGTCGGGATGCGGCAAGGGGTCTCTGTTCTATTACTCCCTGGATGCCCTTTTAAGCAAGCCGGTGGAATCGTCTCTCAAAGTCACTGCGGTACAGGTGCTGGATCGAGTGGAGGAGCTGAATCGGCTGAGCGAGACGTATCGCCGAACTCACGGCGTGCACAATACAGTTCTGGCGACACCCGACGAGGTTCTTCTTTTCCGGGACGACATCGGACGGCACAATGCGGTGGACATGATTGTCGGGCATTGTTTTCTGCGGGGGATTCCGCTTGCAGACAAGCTTCTCATCACTACCGGGAGGCTCACATCCGAATTGCTCATCAAATTGGCCAAGGTGGGAATGCCTTTTGTCGTGAGCCGAAACACCGCCACGACTCTTGCCATCAAACTGGCGGATTCCCTCGGGATCACCCTTATCGGGTATGCCCGTGGGGGGAGGTTTGTGGCCTATGCCGGCCAGGATAGGATTCTCTGACCCATGCCCGGCTGCCTATGAGTCCGAAAAACGGCGGGATCTCCTCCTGGAGCGCCTATGACTCTCTATCTCGACAATGCGGCAACGACGTACCCCAAACCGCCCGGTGTATGCGGGGCCATGCGACGAGCACTGGAAGATGTGGGAGCGAGTCCGGGTCGCGCAGCACACCGTCTTGCACGGGAGGCTTCTGCAATAGTTGCGGCTTCAAGAGTGAAGGTTGCGCGCCTGCTGGGAATTCCCAACGCACAACAGGTTATCTTTACCAAGAATGCTACAGAAAGCATAAACATCGCTTTGAAGGGGTGGTTGCGCCCGGGAGATCGGGTGCTCATCTCGGGTCTTGAGCACAATGCGGTGTTACGGCCTCTGCGCAGACTGTCAGCGGTTGGAGTCCAGGCGGAGATTGTTCCCTGTGAACCAAATGGGGAAATTGACCTGCAAGCATTGGGAGTGGCTCTGCGGAAGCCTGTGCGGCTTGTGGCCGTGACGCACGCATCCAATGTGAATGGAGCCTTGCAGCCTGTTTCCGATATCCTGGCTCTTTGTAATGAGCAAGGGATTCCATTGCTCCTCGATGCCGCCCAGACGGCGGGGATTCAATCCTTTTCAGTGCAGGACTGGAATCTGGGCATGTTGGCATGCTCGGGGCATAAGGCTCTCCTGGGGCCGCCGGGAGTTGGTATCCTCTATGTGCGTCCCGATTTGGACGTTCTCCCACTCATGGAGGGAGGGACGGGCAGTCGTTCGGAAGATGATCATCAGCCGGGTTTCGTTCCTGACCGCTACGAAAGCGGGACCCTCAACCTTCCCGGGATTGCGGGGCTGGCAGCGGGAATTGATTTCATCGTGGACAAAGGTCCTACAACCCTTTGCGAACATGAACTGGAGTTGGCCGGGATCCTCGAGGACGGTCTGGCCGCAATGTCCGGAGTCAAGCTCTGCAGACCCAGGAAGAGAGGAACAGGAGCTGTTTCATTCAATGTGAACGGTTTGAATCCCCACGACTTGGCACACATGCTGGATGAAGCGTTTGATATCGCTGTCCGTCCCGGGCTGCATTGCGCTCCACTGGCTCATAAGACTTTCGGAACCTTTCCTGAGGGAACTGTGCGCGTGTCCCCCGGTTTTTCCAATTCCCACGAGGACATGGACTATTTCCTCAAGTCCTTCCAGGATATTATCTCTCGCCGAACAAGATCCAGGAGGTGAGGCTCAGCCGGAAGTCGGCAACGAACCCGCGCCTTGAGCTTGAGAATTTCTGCTGCGCCGCGGGTCGTCGCGGTGGGGAGGCACCATGACGCGGGCACTGCCAAGGGTGACCAATTCTTGCGAAGGCATAGAGAACGAGGTCATGCAGGATGATACGCAAGGCAAGAATCGGAGACGTCATCGACATCCAGAGGATGCTCGCTGAGTTTGCGGAGCAGGGGAAGCTTCTGGCACGATCCCTCAGTGACCTTTACACCAATCTGAGGGATATCTTCGCCGCCGAGGACGAAAAGAGCGGGAAGGTGGTCGGGTGCTGCTGCCTCCATATCATTTGGGAGAATCTGGCCGAGATCAGATCCCTGGCGGTGGAGAGCACTCATCAAAGGCGCGGGATCGGGCGTCGCCTGGTGGAGGCGTGTATTGTGGAAGCGGGGGAGCTTGGGATCAGTCGAGTGTTCACCCTGACCTATGAGACGAGCTTCTTTGAGCGGATGGGCTTTCGGGTTGTGGACAAGAATATCTTCCCGCAGAAGATCTGGGCGGACTGCCTCCATTGTCCGAAGTTTCCGGTGTGTGATGAAGTCGCTCTTCTCCTGGATTTGAAGGAGGCTCCGCCGGTGACCTCAAGGG
>JAAYUJ010000411.1 GCA_012517775.1 Deltaproteobacteria bacterium | reverse complement strand
GTCATCCGACACCAGCTCCCGCCAGTGTGGAATCTCCCGTCCCGCAACCTCGACCGCAACGGTGCGGCACCAGGAATCGAAGGAATCCAGGTTGGAAACCAACCCCCTTTCGTGTGCGTCGGTCAGGGCCAGTGCGGATTCGATGAAAGCGGCATGACGGGGCTGCAGCAGGATCTCCTCCAGTGCCTGAAGGAGCGTGCGCCGATTCGTCTGATCCACATCGCCAAGGCAGGGGCATTGCTTCAGGAGGTCGTACGGAGTGACGCCCCTCTCCCCCAGCCGGCGGAAGATGTTTCGGGGAACAGTCATGCCGTTCTGGCGGAATACCGCCTGCCGGACTCCGTCATAGACCGCCCGGGCAATCAGCTCGCCCAGCTTGCAGTGTCCGCCTGCATTATCAAGGGTCTTTCCCGTGCCCTCCACCACTATCAGCTCGTCAGTACCGGTCCCCGTCGCCTGCAATTCAAGGGAACTGCTGGTACTGCGCACATCAAGGTCCTGCATGGCGGCAGACTTGGCTTCCGTCGCGCTGATGATCGCGCGGGTCATCGCCCGCGGAGTGAGGCGCATATTGGACATGAGGATGATATTGATGGTCCCCGGCTCGTAGAACTGCCCCTCCTCCGCCGACATGCGGACTGCGTTGCTCTTGACGCCGGCCGTCACGAGGGCATAGACGATCAGGTCCCTGAAGCGGGCTTCACTGATGGCGAGGTTTTCCAAACTTGCGCCGGTGAAAAGAAGGCTGCTGCCCTTCGTTGATTTGCCTATGGCTTTGCACGTCCGATTCCTGCAATCATTGAGTCCCAGCCTGTGGGTGATGCTCCAGCACTGGGGTGGTGATCCGTGGTTGCCCACCGTTGTGACGCCGGTCCGGCTTCCCTCGAGGGTTGAAAGGATTCGCTGGGGTCTCTTGAAATCAATGATAAGGGTCTTGTTGGGGAAGTCGAACAGGGTCGTTTCATCGACCCTGGCGGATTTGACATAGCCGAGGGGAAGCTTGACAGGCTTTGACGAGATGTGTTCCTCACGCAGGACGCAATTGCCGGGGATGCTGAATTGTTCTCCGTAGACCGTCGAAGCCAGCCAGGCAACGAAGTGGCCGCTGTGGACCGAAGCCCGGCAGGTGAGCTCACAGGGAAAATCGTAGATTCTTCCATCGCGCACGGCATCGACATCCTTCCAGCCTGGGCGTGCAAGGAGCCTCCTCGCCGCATCCCGGTCTCCCCCGCATCCGTAGATGACCTGAGGATTGAATCGCTGCCATTCATCGAGGGTCACCTCGACCACGCCGCCTTTCTTCCCGAGCTGGGGAGCAATTCCACCGGCGGCTCGTATGAACGCGTTCTGGAACGAGTCGTCACCGGGGGTCATGACCTGCTCCCGGCCCATGAAGCGCATGACTCTCTTTCTCTCCCCCGCCGGAATCCGTTCGACCTTCCGGCTAATATGCTCCAGTTGGTCCCGAATTCTCTGGTTCAACTCGGCGGCCTTCTCCTCCCGGCTGAAAATCTTGCCCAAGGTTTCCACCGTTCCAAAAATTTCCTCAACGGAGTGGCTTTCCAGCTGGATCAACAGGCAGGGATCTCCGGCGAACCGATCCCGTATGTCCTGATGGAGGGATGAGAG
>JAAYUJ010000410.1 GCA_012517775.1 Deltaproteobacteria bacterium | reverse complement strand
TTCTCGCCGCCGCTTTTGAAGGAGCTCGAGGAAAAGGGAATTGAAAGAGTGTCCGTTACGCTGCATGTGGGCTATGGAACGTTTTCACCCGTCAGGACGGAGGATGTGCGCGAACACCGAATGCATCGAGAGTATATCGAACTATCCCCTGAATCGGCGGGGCGGATTTGTGAAGCCAGGGAGGAGGGAAGACGCATCGTGGCTGTGGGGACGACGGTGGTGCGAACCCTCGAATGGGTGGCGCGTAAATTCGATCGTCTTCAGCCCTACTCGGGATTCTGCGACCACTACATCTATCCGGGTTATCAATTCAGAATCGTGGAGTCTCTGGTGACCAACTTTCATCTTCCCCGGTCTTCCCTCCTGATCCTGGTATCCGCTTTTGCCGGGCGCGAAAGGATACTCCTCGCATACGAAGAGGCAATAAGGCAAAGATACCGCTTCTTCAGCTACGGCGATGCCATGCTGATACTCTAAAAGCAGGCAGCCTGAAAGGGGATTGCTCACTTGGATTTTCACGTCATCAAACGAGACTCATCCTGCGAAGCCCGCCGGTGCAGAATCACGACCCTGCACGGTTCAGTTGAAACACCCGTTTTCATGCCAGTGGGAACACAGGCCACGGTCAAGAGCCTTTCTCCCGACGAACTCGAATCGCTGGGAGCCCAAATGATTCTGGGAAATACTTACCATCTCTATCTGAGGCCCGGCGCGGAGAGGATCGAGCGTCTGGGGGGACTCCACCGGTTCATGCACTGGAGTCGATCCATCCTGACCGACAGCGGGGGATTTCAGGTCTTCAGCCTTGCGAAAACGCGAAGGATCGAAGAAGAGGGGGTGGTTTTCCAATCCCATATAGACGGCTCCCGCCACGCAATCCGTCCGGAGGACGCCATCAGGATACAGAATCAGTTGGGAAGTGACATCATCATGTGCTTCGATGAATGCACGGCTTATCCGGTCGATCGTGCTTATGTGAGCGATTCGGTTCGGAGGACGATTCGATGGGCCGAGCGCTGCAGGAAGGCACAAAATCAACCGGCACAGGCCCTTTTTGGGATTGTGCAGGGAGGCGTTTTCGGTGATCTTCGAAAGCTCTGCCTGGAAAAACTGATGGAAATCGGCTTCGATGGATATGCCATCGGCAGTCTTTCCGTAGGGGAATCCAAGGAGGAGATGCTTGGGATTCTGGAAGCGATGCTTCCCCTTATGCCCGGGGACCGGCCACGCTACCTCATGGGTGTGGGGACCCCGGAAGATCTTGTCGAGGGTGTGCGCCTGGGGGTGGACATGTTCGACTGCGTCATGCCGACTCGCAATGCGCGGAACGGGATGCTCTTCACCTGGGATGGCGACATGCAGATCAAGAACAGCTGCTATGCGGACGACGGGAATCCAATCGATGGGGATTGCACATGTTATACATGCCGACGTTTTTCAAGAGCCTATCTGCGGCACCTCTTCATGGCGCGGGAGCTTCTCGCTTACCGCTTGAACACTCTCCACAACCTGCATTTCTATTTGAACCTCATGGCGGAAATGCGCAAGGCGATCGAATCGGGTACATTCACACAGTTCAGGCGGCATTTTTGCGCTCGCCGGAGCTGGAACAAAGCGAGCATCTAGATGGCAAAATCGTGATGCCTGTCGGAGCACTCCAATCCCCCTCAGTGTTTGATTGACTCTCCTGTCAACGGGTGGTTATACTCTGCGCCGCTGGATGTTCCAGGGCATTGGTTTCATCACGTTGCGGGATGAAAGGGATACAGAGAAACCCATAAGGGAGCGGACGGCCCTTTGTGGGTCTTTTTATGAAACTGAAAAAGGAGCTTTGGCCATGTCTCGAAAATCCATTGTATGGGTCGTGATGTTTTTTGCGACATTTGTGTTCGCCGGTTCTGTATATTGCGCGTCGGGAAAGGACGCTCCCCCGAAAAAGGAAAAGGCGGCCGAGGCCGCTAAGGGGGTGGAGAAGCCGAAAGCGGTGAACGCTGAAAAGGGAGCCGGCGAGAGCAGAGTCGCTACCGTAAACGGCGTGGCCATCAGCCAGACGGAATTCAACAAAGCGGTTACGCGGTTCGAGTTGCAGGGACATGCGGAAAAGACAGCTAATCAGGAGGAGATGAAGGAAATAAAGAACCGTATTCTGCAGAGTCTGATTGACCGCGAGGTATTGCTGCAGGAGTCGAAAAAAACGGGGATCAAAGTAGAGGATTCGGAAGTCGAAGCCCAGATTGACAATCTGAAAAAGCGACTGGGGGACGATGTAAAGCTGAGCCAGGTTCTTGAGAAATGGCAATTCACTGAGGAGCAGTATCGTGAGAACATCAGGAATGAGATGCTCATGCGAAAGCTGCTGGATCAGCAACTGGGAACCAAGGCCAGTGTGTCGGAAGCAGAGGTGAAAGCGTTTTACGACTCTCATCCTGACATTTTCCGCGCACCGGACGAGGTTCGTGCAAGTCATATACTCGTGAAAGTGGCGGAGGACGCAAAACCGGAAGAAAAGAGCAAAGCCAGGGAGAAGATCAAGGCCGTTCAACAGAGGATTAAGAATGGCGAGGATTTTGCCGCAGTGGCAAGAGATGCTTCGGATTGCCCCAGCAAGGAACAGGGGGGCGATTTGAACTTCTTTTCCAGGGGAATGATGGTCGGTCCTTTCGAAGAAGCGGCATTCGCCCTGAATGTCGGAGCAGTCAGCGATGTTGTGGAGACCCAGTTCGGATACCATGTGATCAAGGTGACGGAAAAGAGACCGGAAGGAACCAGACCTTTCGATCAGGTGAAGGGGCCCGTCGAGCAGCACTTGAAGGCGCAGAAGTTGAGTCAGTTGAGAGGGAAATATATTGAGGAACTGAAAGCGAGGGCAAAAATCGAGACTTTCGTGAACTGATGTCATCCGTATTTCTTGCGGATGGGTACGCCGGGATACGGTCATCAGCGGATCGGTCGGAGTGAATATCTCGCTCCCTTCCATGGGCGGGCATACGGAAGGGAGACGGTTCCGACCGGTCTGAATTCAGGGGAGGTCTGTACGAACGGAATTCCCTATGCTGACACATACTTTCAGTGACGCCGATCTGCGGCAGATAGAGGCTCTGGGCATAAGCGAATCGCAAGTCCTGGCGCAAATGGAGGTTTTCAGCAAATCCTCATTCCACATGCGCCTCAACCGACCCTGCACGGTCGGGGACGGCATCGTTCAGATTCCGTCCGAGGAAATTCCCAGATACCTGCAACTCCATGAGGAAGCGTCCCACAAAGGACGGTTCTCAAAATTTGTCCCTGCATCGGGAGCCGCCACCCGCATGTTTCAGTCGCTTCTGCAGATTTACTACATGCCTTATTTGCTGGAGCCCGGGGAGCTTTGCCTGAAGGTGGAACAGGGCGTTGCGGTTGCAGTGGACTTCTTGCGCTTTCTTCAAAATATTCATAATTTTGCATTCTATGCGGACCTTCGGGAGGCGACTGCGAGGGAAGGGCTCTCTCTCAAGAAGATGATCGCCCGCCACCAGTATCGGGCTATTCTCGAGTACTTCCTCACTGAAATCGGCCTTGGCTACGGGCTGCTTCCCAAGGGACTCCTGAAGTTTCATCGCTATCCGGGTGAATGCCGGACGGCATTTGAAGAGCATCTGGTGGAAGCGGTGGACTTTGCGAGTGACGGAGTATCGCGATGCAATCTGCATTTTACCGTATCAAGGGAGCACAGGGATCGTTTCGAAGAGCTTCTCACGAGGACAGGCCCATCGTACGAAAGGCGGCTGGGGGTCACCTACCATGTGGGTTTTTCTTATCAGAAGCCCTCCACGAACACACTTGCCGTGGATACGGACAATAAGCCCTTCAAGGATCGCTCGGGGCATCTCGTCTTCAGACCCGGGGGCCACGGAGCGCTTTTGGAAAATCTGAACGAGTTGAGGGGAGATCTGGTTTATGTCAAGAACATCGACAACATCACACCGGACCGGTTGAAAGGGATCGTCTCCCACTGGAAGAGAATTCTGGGGGGATACCTGGTGCATGTTCAGGAACAGGTCCACGACCATGTGCGAAAACTGGTGGCGGGGATTGATCGAAATACTACGGAAGAGACGGTGCAGTTTGCACGAGAGGGTCTCCACATGCAGTTTCCGAGGGGCTTCCAGGATTGGCCCTGGGAGCGAAAATACGTCCACTTGCTGAGCAAGTTGAACCGGCCCATCCGTGTCTGCGGGGTTGTCAAAAACGTTGGAGAGCCGGGAGGCGCTCCATTCTGGGTGGAAGACAAGAAGCGCGGTTTGAGCATCCAGATTGTTGAAAAAGCCCAGGTCAGGTTCAGTTCAATCACGCAGAAGAAGATCTGGAATTCCTCCACACATTTCAACCCCGTGGATGTCGTTTGCGGGGTGAGGGACTTCGAGGGACATCATTTCGACCTCGGGCGTTACGTGGATCACGACGCTGTTTTCATTTCGGAAAAGTCCAAAGAGGGAAGGGTGCTGAAGGCACTCGAATTGCCGGGCCTCTGGAATGGCGCCATGGCCGATTGGATTTCGGTCATGGTGGAGGTCCCCCGCATCACGTTCAACCCGGTGAAAACCGTCTTCGATCTTCTCAGGCCCGAGCATCAGACAACTGAGAAAGAACTGGTGGAAGTCTCCTGAACAGGCAAAGCCGATCGATGTTGCTGGTCGAATTCTCCCTGGTGGAGGATTGTTGACCATACCTACCCTAAGGCACTCGCGCATCTGACCGCTGAGGCACAGTGTCACCCTCGCATGCTCCCCGCCTGAGATCAGCGGAAACAAGCCTGATCAGGGGTTCCGGGGGCCGAAAGAAACTGGATACCGCTTGAAACTTGCGTGAATGGCACCCGCAGCCTTTTCTGATGCAACTTTTCGATAGGTCCCGATAACGATTGCTCCGCAGGTGGGGTTTGCACACCCGGCATCCCGGAGCAAATGCTGTCGGGATTCCAATCCCGACGTACTCATTGAGAAAGTGCCGAAGGTGGCTTCGCGTCGGTCTGGATCCAGCCCTGATGCTTTCTTCGATATCTTTGACCCATCCGGCGCATCCATCCTTCGATGAACCCGTCAGGTTTTGAACGGGTCAAGGAATAGATCGTGACAATTTTGTAGTATTGATGTATGTAGATGAGCGATCCAGAGAATACCAAACAGACAGGTTAATCAACAATGACGCTAAGTTACAGTTATCTGGAATTGAGAGCCCTCCACGAAATTGCCAGGGTACTGGCACACCCGGGAGACCTCAAGGATCAGCTCCAGGAGACACTGGATATCCTGAGTACCTGGTTGGGCATGGAGCGGGGCATGATTTCGGTTCTCGATCTACAGACGGGCGAAGCTTGGCTTGACGTGGCGCGCGGAGTGGATTTTGAAATCGGCCAGATCAGCTATCAGCCGGGTGAAGGCATTACGGGGAAGGTCGCGCAGACGGGTCGTCCCATGGCAATCCCTAATCTTGGGAAGGAAGGGCACTTCCTGGACCGGACGGGTGCCAGGAAATCCCTGGATCGTGCGGAACTGGCCTTCCTGTGTGTTCCCATATTCTATCAGGGGAGAGTGGTCGGTGTGCTCTCCGCCGATAAACTGGCCCATCAGGTGGAGGATCTCGAAAGGGAAGTGGCCCTTCTTGGTGCGGTTGCCGAGTTGCTGGGAAAAGTGGTTCATTTCAGGGCCGTCGAAGAGGAAAACCGACGTCTGCGGCGCATGCTGGCTGAAGCAAAACGCCCGACGACCAGGATCATCGGTCGATCGAAGGTCATCCAGGAGGTGCTGCGTGCTATCGACCAGGTGGCTGATACCAATACGACGGTCTTGATTCACGGGGAAACGGGAACAGGTAAGGAACTGGTTGCCGCGGCCATCCATGAGAACAGCCCGCGGAGCAAGGGGTCCCTGGTCCAGGTGAACTGTGCCGCCATGCCTGACACACTGCTGGAGAGCGAGCTTTTTGGACACGAGAAGGGAGCATTCACAGGGGCCATCACCCGGCGTCGGGGCCGGTTTGAGGAAGCACAGGGAGGGACGATATTCCTCGATGAAGTGGGTGAGCTCTCCCCCATCGCCCAGGCCAAGCTCCTCAGAGTTCTGCAGGAAAGGGAATTCCAGCCCCTGGGGTCGTCACGTGTCGTCAAAGTGGACGTGCGGGTGATTGCGGCGACCAATAAGAATCTGGAAAAGGAAGTGACCGACGGCACCTTTCGATCGGACCTCTACTACCGATTGAACGTCTTTCCTATCTTTCTCCCCCCATTGAGGGAGCGCGGTCCGGACATCCTGCTCCTCGCGGATTACTTCGTTTTGAAATACGCCCGGGAGTTCCGAAAGGATGTCAAGAGGATCTCCACCGGAGCCATTGACACCCTCATTGCCTATCACTGGCCGGGGAACGTCCGGGAGTTGGAGAACTGCATCGAGAGAGCGGTGCTTCTCACCCCGGGGGATGCGATTGATGCCTGGCATCTGCCGCCCAGTCTGCAAATGAAGCCTGCCGGGATGCAGAGCGTGAGTCGTGGGAAAATGGAAGCCCTGGTGACTGCTTTTGAGCGGGATCTGATCACCGATGCTCTCAAGGATGTCCGTGGGAATCAGTCTCAGGCCGCTCGCCTCCTTGGGACGACAAAACGGATTATCCAGTACAAAGTCGAGAAATATGGGATCGACCCCAAGCGCTTCCGTGCCAGGGCATCAACCTGACGCAGGGCTGAAGCAGGCGATGAGATCACCTCCCCATCCCGCCCTGTTGGCAATCAACTGATCAACACGACGTGTCAGGCTTTTTCCCCGTTGAGTTGCGGCCAGAATGGTGCTTTCTCAATAAGTCCAGGAAACGACCGCCCCGTAGTGTAGGTCGGGTTTCAATAACCGACACCTTGGCGCAAAGGATGTCGGGATTCGAATCCCGACCTCGTTGTTGAGGAGTTGCCGAGAATGTGCCGCGGCAGGTCGGGTTTCCATTCCCGACATAAGGTCACGGGTCGGATGAAGCCGGCGAACCCCTTTCATGGCCTCTTTTCATTTCATGCGGTACCGAAAGGGAAATGAGGAGCCGCACTTTGTTCATGCGACGAAAGCCATCAGGAGTGTTTTCCCATGCGCATCGCATTATCGCAGATTGATCCTCACCTCGGTGATTTCGAAGGGAATGCCGGGAAGATTTGTCGCAACATCCAGGAAGCCAGGATGGGAGGAGCGGACCTGGTGGTGTTTCCGGAACTCGCCCTGATCGGGTATCCTCCCAGGGACCTGTTGGACAAACCGGCCTTTGTGCGCAAGAGCAGGCAATTCTGGCCTCAGATCCAGAAAGCGAGTGAAGGGATCGGCGTGATCATGGGGGTGGTGGCGGAGAACGAAGCGGAGGTTGGTAAGCCATATCGCAATACGGCTCTCTTTTTTGCCGACGGAAAGCTCCTGGCGATGGGGCACAAGAGGCTTCTGCCATCCTACGATGTCTTTGACGAAGAGCGCTATTTTGAACCGGGTGAAGGGCCCGCCTGGGTTGATTTCAAAGGGGAAAGGCTTGGATTGACGGTGTGCGAGGATGTCTGGAATGTGACCGATTATCTGCCCAGGCCCCTATACCACTGTGATCCTGTGTGCGATCTTCGAGAGCATTCTCCCACTATTCTGATCAATATCTCGGCCTCTCCCTTTCACGTGGGTAAGGCCTCGTGGGTCGGCAGGCTTCTTAGAGCCCATGCAGTTCGTGAAAAGATACCGCTGGTGTATGTGAATCAGGTTGGGGGATATGACGAGCTGGTTTTTCAAGGACACAGCATGGTCTGGGATGAGAACGGAAATCTTGCGGCAACGGGCGCCGACTTCCGGGAGGACCTGCTCTTCTATGATACGGTGACGAGGAAGGGGGACCTGCATGCATCCTCTCTGGATCGATCTTCGGAAATGATGGGTGCCCTCGTGCTGGGGCTGCGGGACTATGCGGGCAAGTGCGGGTTTCAGCGGGCGGTGGTAGGGTTGAGCGGCGGCATAGACTCAGCCCTTGTGGTTTGTCTGGCCACGGTGGCACTGGGTAATGAAAATGTGCTGGGTGTGGCGATGCCTGGTCCCTACAATGCACCCGAGAGTCTCATCGATGCCCGGGAACTGGCGCAGCGGCTGGGGATCTCGTTCGAGGTGATCCCTATCGGAGAGCTATTTGCGGCTTCCTGCCATACCCTCTCCGGTGCATTCCATGGGCTTCCCCCTGATGCGACGGAGGAGAATCTCCAGGCCAGGCTGCGGGGGCTCATCCTCATGGCGCTCTCCAACAAGTTCAACCGGCTTCTTCTCAGCACGGGAAACAAGTCGGAAATTGCGGTGGGTTATTGCACTCTTTACGGGGACATGAACGGAGGTCTCGCTGTAATCGGTGACGTTCCCAAGACACTTGTCTATGAACTGGCTCATAAATTGAATAGCCAACATGACTGGATACCTGCGCGAATACTCACGAGAGCGCCGTCTGCCGAACTGCGCCCCGGCCAGACGGATCAGGATACTCTGCCCCCTTACGAGACGCTGGATGCGATCCTTGTGGACTACGTGGAAAACCGCCTGACTGCGGAGGAGATTGCAGCGAAGGGATGGGATGAGGCGACCGTCCGATGGATCATTCGGCGCGTGGAGTTGAATGAATACAAACGGTGGCAGGCACCGCCGATTCTCAGGGTGACCACGAAGGCATTCGGAACAGGTCGCAGGAATCCTATTGCACATGGCTATCGATAAGGGGCGGATTCCATTCAGGGGAAAGGGCAAATGAAGAGAGTTGAAGCGATCATCAAACCGTTTAAATTGGATGATGTGAAGGAAAAGCTGGCGGGAATCGGCATCAAGGGCATGACAGTGACTGAGGTGCGGGGATTCGGAAGGCAGAAGGGTCACACGGAGATCTACAGGGGGGCGGAGTATGTGGTCGACTTTCTGCCCAAGATCAAAATTGAGTTTGTCGTGTCCGATGCACAGGTGGGAGAAGTGGTGGAAGCAATTCGTTCCGCGGCCTACACCGGAAAAATAGGGGATGGCAAAATCTTCATCTTTCCCGTTGACGACTGCATCCGCATCAGGACGGGCGAGTCGGGAGAGGACGCCCTGTAGGAAGGTTCGGCGAAAGTACGTGTTACGGGGAGATTTTTGGTTGGTTCCAGGCATGGGGTCATGAAGCTGCAGCGCAACTTCAACATGTTCAAGAAATTGAAAGAACTGCGCCAGACGTTCCTGCAGATTTGCAGGAATGATGTTCCCGGTCTCCTGGCAACTCGCACCTATGGGGAAAATCTCCGCGAAACCATTCAAAAAGCACTGAACGGGGGGAGTTATCCCCGTGATCGATGGTGTCTCGTCGCCGTTGGTGGATTTGGAAGGGGCGAACTCAGTTTCGCATCGGACATTGATCTGCTGTTCATCCACGAGAAGAAACTTTCACGGGAGATACAAGAGGTCATTCGGGAGCTCATTTACGGTTTCTGGGACAGCGGTTTTGAAGTCGGTCATGTGACGGCTTCCATTTCCGGGCTCAAGCGACTCGTTCGCGAAGAATTCTCCACACTGACCAGTCACCTCGAGGCACGGTTCCTGGGAGGGGATGAGCGCCTTTTTCACCAGTGGCGCAATGGATTTCTGGACGGTTTCAGTCGTCTCAGCCGCCAGCGGTTCCTGAAACAACTCCTGGCTTACAGGGAAGGACGACTGAGGCACTACGGCGAAAGCTCCTATCTCCTTGAGCCCCACATCAAGGAGGGAGTAGGTGGCCTGCGGGATATTCATGTCATTCGATGGGCAGGAATGGTCTACCTGAAGGACACCTCCTTCGATACCCTCATCGCAAAAAACTGGCTGACCAGGCAGGAAGTGCTCTGGTTGGAACAGGCCTGTGACTTCCTGTGGCGCGTCCGTCTTCAGCTCCATCAGATGAGCGGTAAACGCCAGGACCAGCTCCTTTTCCCCGAACAGGAACAGGTTGCGGCGCGCCTAGGGTTCGTATACAAGGACCATGGCTCCGCCGTTGAAGCGTTCATGAAGCTTTATTATCGTCACACGGCGCGCATTCGCCGCTCCACTTCGTTCTTTCTGGAGAGACTGGAAGAAACCCAGAGGAAGGTCGCAACCACTCGGATTCGCAACCGAATCCTGCCGGGTCCCTTTTTGCTGGAGGGCAAGCATCTCCATTTCCTCGAGCCGGAATGGGTCCGGAAGGATCCGCGCCTCATCATGAGATTCTTTTGGCAGGCAGCGCGATCAGGCGCCCATTTTCATCATCAGGCCGGCCAGGTGATACGAGACAATCTCTCGGTGTTCAATGAGGAGGCGAGAAGGGACCCCGATGTCGTCAAACGGTTCTTCGAGATCCTCCTCGATGCGAATCACGCCTTCCGGGTTTTGAAAGTCATGCTGGAAACCAGATTCCTCGAAGTTTTCATCCCGGAGTTCGTATCCATTCGCTATCGTGTACAGCATGACGTGTATCATCTCTATACGGTGGACAATCATCTGCTGCGCACTGTTCGGGAACTCCATCTCATGGAAAACGAGAACGGAGAGTCTCTGGTTCGCCTGCATCTGAGTGACATTTTTGTACAGTTGCAGAACAGGCGGATTCTCTTCCTTGCAGCGCTGCTCCATGACATCGGCAAAGGGCGGGGAAAGAACCACGCCATCCGGGGGAGGGATATGTCCGGGGAGATTTCAGAGCGCTTCGGGTTGACCTCGGAGGAGACCGGCCTGCTCCGCTTCCTCATCGAGCATCATCTCATCCTCGCGGAGACTGCCCTCAAGCGGGACCTCATGGACGAAAAGCCGGTCATGAAATGCGCCATCGTCATCCGTGATCGTGAACGCCTCCAGATGCTCTATCTTCTCACCATCGCAGATTCAAGAGCAACAGGGCCGGGAGCCTGGAACACCTGGAAGGCGTCCTTGCTCAGAGAGCTCTACCTCAAGCTGGATCGACTTCTGGTGCGTGGCGATTGGAAGGCGGAAGACCTCCAGGAAAAGTCCGAGAGAGTTCAGAGTGAGGTTCTGGATCGGATCGCCACCGAAGAAGAGAAGGGGAAAGTGGCCGAATGGCTCGACCGTCTTTCGTTCCGTTATCTCCTCTCCCAGCCGCCTGAAGCCATTTTGCAGCACTATCGCATGGAAAGGGAACTGGAGGGGAAGCCGCTTGTTCTGCATGCGCAACCGGCTGAAGGGGAAATGTGGCAGATTACGGTGGCCACAAAGGATCGCCCGGGGCTCTTCGCCCTCATCACCGGTGTTCTCTGGGTTCGAGGGCTCAATATTCTCTCAGCGGATATTTTTACGCGGGACTCCGGAGTGGCTCTGGATGTCCTGATTTTGGAGAGGCTGCCTGATCCTCTGTGCCACCAGGAGTTGTGGAACAGGGTGGAGTCGGACCTGAGGGAGTCTCTGAAAAACCGCGGCCATCTCGAAGCAATGGTTGCCGCAAGACGCCGGCCATCGGTTCTCCAGAAGAGGGGTGTGCCGCACAAAGAGGACCTGGTGCTCATCGATGAGGAAGGTTCCGACTTTTACACCATCATCGAGGTCTACACCTGGGATCGTCCCGGCGTCCTCCATGCCATCAGCAACACGCTGTATGAGATGGAAGTATCCATACAGCTTGCGAAGATTTCAACTCCCGGAGCGCAGGTAGCCGATGTGTTCTACGTAACCGATCTGAGCGGCAATAAGCTCATGGATCCCACCCTGCACGAGGCGATCCGCAAGAGACTCCTCGACATCCTCCTGGTAACGCAATAGTCGGGTCCCTCGGGCCATCACGTCACCCCTATCGAAGGAGGGAACAGCCGAAAGGAGCATAGCGCAGTGTTCTTTGCGCTGAAATCGACGACTTGCCTGCCCGCAATATAACTTCTCAATGAGCTCAGATATCGACTACTTCTTAAGTCGGGTTTCCATACTCGACGCTTTGGTGTAAAGGCTGTCGGGATTGAAAATCCGACCTGCCTATTGATAAGTGATCCCGCAGTGACATTTTCGTACAGGAGTGTTTTCTTCCCAGAGAGTTCAGCTACAGGCGTTTCACTCAGTGATTACTGCTCATTGTGCAAGCCCCCATAGAGTCTGGTTGCGGGTTCCAGCATTTTGAAGGTACATTTTTGTTATTTTGTCAGGATCTGGAAGCGTCGGGTGGGTGGTCTCGGCGTGAAGACCTGACGGATGAACCCGGTCTCACCATCCATCCGGTAAGCATTTAAGGCCCGGAAACGTCGTTTGGCAAGCTAATTGCCTATGCTGGGGATGACATCCATGACAACTACTTGCATATATAAGGAGGAACCAGTATGACCCCGAAAGAAGTACTTGCCTTCGCCAAGGAGCAAGGCGCCAAGATGGTTGATTTGAAATTCCTGGATTTTCTTGGGACATGGCAGCATTTCACCGTTCCTCTGGAGGAATTGGGTGAATCGGATTTTGAGAACGGGTATGGATTTGATGGTTCCAGCATCCGCGGCTGGCAGCCCATCAATGCAAGCGATATGCTCGTTATCCCCGATCCGGAGACAGCCGTCATGGACCCCTTTATGGCAGTTCCCACCCTGACCATGATTTGCAATGTTTCAGATCCGGTCACCAAGGAACGCTACACCAGGGACCCCCGTTACATCGCCCAAAAGGCCGAATCCTATCTGAAGTTCACCGGCGTCGGGGACATGGCTTTTTTCGGTCCCGAGGCTGAATTTTTCATCTTTGACGACATTCGCTACGATGGGGCCTCGAATTTCGGCTACTATTACATCGATTCGGTTGAGGGCGCCTGGAATACGGGAAGAGACGAAGGACCCAATCTGGGTTACAAGCCACGCCACAAAGAGGGTTATTTCCCGGTGCCTCCTGTTGATTCCCAACAAGACCTCCGCACGGAAATGGTCCTGTACATGCAACAGGTAGGCCTTGCGGTGGAGTGCCAGCACCATGAGGTCGCCACCGCCGGACAGGCTGAAATCGACATGAAGGCCGCTCCACTGGTCAAGATGGCGGATAACCTGCAATGGTACAAGTATGTGGTGAAGAACGTTGCCCGCCGCAACTGCAAGACCGTGACTTTCATGCCAAAGCCCCTTTTTGCGGATAACGGCTCGGGGATGCACATTCACATGAGCATCTGGAAAGAAGGACAGCCGCTCTTTGCCGGCGATAAATACGCCGGTCTGAGCGAAATGGCCCTCTTTGCCGCAGGCGGTGTCCTCAAGCACGCCGCTGCCATCTGCGCCATCACCAATCCGACGACCAATTCGTACAAGCGCCTGGTACCCGGCTACGAAGCCCCTGTCAACCTGGCCTATTCCAGCAGGAACCGCAGTGCGTCCGTGCGCATTCCCATGTACTCTCCGTCGCCGAAACTCAAGAGACTCGAGATCCGTTTTCCGGATCCTTCCTGTAATGGTTATCTGGCCTTCAGCGCCCTCCTGATGGCTGCCCTGGACGGAATCGAAAACCGGATTCACCCTGGAGAGCCTCTGGACAGGGACATCTATGCCATGACCCCTGAAGAACTGGCCAATGTTCCTTCTACACCCGGTTCCCTTGAGCAGGCTTTGGAGTCGTTGGAGAAAGACCACGAGTTTTTGCTTAAGGGTGACGTATTCACAGAGGATGTGATCGCGAAATGGATTGACTACAAAAGGGAAAACGAAGTGGATGCGATCCGCATGCGGCCCCATCCCCATGAGTTCAAACTCTACTTCGACATCTGATTTTCTGCGTTGCAATTCAGCCCCTTCGACTGAGGACATTCCTCCGGCAGATCAGCTTGCCGGGGGAACAACCTTTACTGTGTCTCCCGAAACCCTTGCTGCCTTCCTTTCAGTTTCTCAACAAGTCTGTCGGGATTCCAATCCCGACGGACTCTGCGCCGAGGTTTCGGGCAAGGAAACCCGACCCGCAGAGCAGTCGTTACCTGGACTGATCGAAGAGTTCTCTTATCTTTCCTGGGGCTGTGCCCGCCTTTCCTTTCCTTTCCAACTTGACAACTCCTGTTCGAGGTAACATTGTGAGAGACAGCGGTACCCAAGTTTACAGCACGCCGCATTCCTCCGTGAGCGGCAATCGGCTGCTTCGTCCTTATACAGGCTGGTCAATAAATGAACGAACTATCCCTGAATGCCATTCTGGCGGATAAGAAGAACCTGGAACATATTCTCGACAACCTGATGGAAGGGATCATCGCCCATGACAAGGGCAGACGGATCCTTTTCTTCAACCGGGCTGCGGAAGCCATCACCGGCTATTCGAGGGATGAGGTGCTCGGGAAGGATTGTCATGCTGTCTTCGGCAGCCCGTTTTGCGGAAGTCGTTGCTCTTTCTGCCTCGACATGCCGGAGACATTTAACCACGATGCCTATTCAGTCAATATTCTCACCAAAAATGGAGATCCGCGCTCTATCGAGATGTCGGTTACCGGAATGACGGACGAAAAGGGGTGTCTGGTCGGGGTCCTGGCTGCATTCCGCGATGTGACGGATCTGCTCGGTCTGAAGATCCGCCTCGGTGAGCTTACAAGTTTTGCAGGAATCATCGGGCGGGATCACAAAATGTTGCAGGTCTATGAGCAAATCAGGGATCTTTCCATGAACGATTTCCCCGTCCTTGTCTCAGGTGAGACGGGGACAGGAAAGGAACTGGTTGCCGCCGCCATTCACAGTGAAAGCCGAAGAGGTGGGGGGCCCTTTGTGCCCGTCAATTGCGGTGCTCTTCCCGAAGGCCTCATCGAAAGCGAACTTTTCGGACACACGAAGGGAGCGTTTTCGGGAGCAGTGCGTGACAAGAAAGGGCGTTTTGAGCTTGCCCACGGCGGAACCATCTTTCTGGATGAGATTTCGGAGCTCCCCAAACTCATGCA
>JAAYUJ010000409.1 GCA_012517775.1 Deltaproteobacteria bacterium | reverse complement strand
GGCAAGGTCAAGATCGACGGCCACTACCCTCGCCTTCCCCCCGTAGGGATAGGGCACAGAAGCCCCCCGCACGGTCATCAGGCCGACCCGGACTTGGTTGAATGCCAAGTCCTGCAGTTCATGCTCGGAGAACTTGCTGCTCGCGAGGCTGTACTGGAGGATCGGCACAGTGGAAGCATTATAACGTATGATAATCGGCGGGGTCGTGCCAGGAGGCAGGAAGCGCAAGACCGCCTGTCCGCATGCTGTGATCTGGGTCACACCATCGGATATGGAAGCTCCGGGCTGAAGAAAGACCTTGATCACGCCGGCTCCGTTGCACGAGGCGGACTCGATGTGCTCAATATCGGCCACCTGAGCGCTGATAATGCGCTCGTGGCTGTAAATTTTGCAGTAAAGAGCCGCAAAGCAGCTATTGGCGAAGCCGCATGTGCCCATTCCCATTGGACGTTCAGTCCAAAACGGATGGTGACAGTGAGGAGAAGTCCGACGAATGAGTACAGGATGCCACCGAGGGCCCTAGAAAACAGGGGACATGATCGGACCCGGTCGAACCAGGGTGCAATACCGATCGGAATGAGAAATGAAGGGAGAAATATGGCCACCGTGACGATCAAGGCACCAGAGAGCCCATGAACGAGGTGACCGGCGAATGTTGCCGTGACGATGATCGGCCACGGGGTGAACTGACCGAGTGCAAACCAGTTCAGGAGTGTGTAAGGATATCGTCCATTTGATTGCCTCTTTGCAGCGGACGGAATGGCAGCTGGATATCCTCCCGGAGGCCGATGCCACCGGGGATGTAAGGAGGAGATGGCAACCTGGCGTGTACCGCTGATTGGCAGGATTCAGACAATCCACTTTCTGTGAATGTTCCTCAAGCTGATAGCGAACAAGACGACGCAGAACCCGGCGATGACGCAAAAATCCAACCCAAGGGGCATACTGCTCTTTCCATTGACCGCCCCATGGAGAATATCCGCACCGTAGGTTAGAGGGAGCAGATAAGACAGGGGATGCAGAAGGGCCGGAAGAGACTCTATTGGAAAGAAGAGTCCGCAGAGAAAGATCATTGGAAATCGGAAAAAGTTCGAAAACGTCTGCGCCTCAAACACCTCACTGACTGAAACGGCGATGAAAAGGCCCAGGAAGGTCGAGACGATTGCGATCAATACAATAGCCGGAATGACGGTAATCCAGGCGATCTGAGAGAGATCCGTCAGGAAGAGAGCCAGGACAATGGGGACGAAAGCGTTTGCCACTCCGAACAGGATGGCCCCACTCGTCTTAGCCAGCATGAGAAGCCCCAGCGGAATCGGGGCGAGCAGCAGCCGTTCGAATGACCGGTTCTTCTTCTCGAACGTTACGGTTACTGCCAGCATGGAGGTTGTGCCGAACAGAACAGAAATTGCGATCACGCCTGGGAGCAGTATGAGAATGCTATCCATGCCTCTGCCGGATTTGATGAAGAACATGCCTGTCCATGCCACCGGAAACATGAGCCCCCAGCTGATGTTAGGCGGCTTGAGATAGTAGGCCCGCATATCCTTGAGCATGATATTCCAGAAAGCAATCCACCGTTTCATGAACCGCCTCCCGATTTTTCCTTTTCCTTCTTCATGGCATCCAACTCGATACCGGTGACCCCAACAAACACCTCTTCCAGTGAGAGCCTGGTCCTGCGGGCTTCGGTGACTTCGGCGCCCTGGTTCTCAATGAACCGTAATAGCGGGGCGATATGAATGGCCTCCGAGGACTCAACACGAATGTGCTCCAGGGAAACAGCTTGAAACTCGAGGTGGGGGAATTCTGCGGCAAGTCTGCTGCACAGGTCACTTTCAGCGTTGGAAACAGAAACAACCATCGCTTCTCTTTGCTGTATCGGTTGCAGGAGGTTCGCAATGGTATCCACCTGCACAACCCTCCCCCTTACAATGAAGGCAATCCGCTCGCAGAGCCTTTCAGCCTCCTCGATGTAATGCGTAGTGAGAAAGATCGTAGTCCCCGCGCGGTGAAGCTCGGCAATGAGCTGCCTGATGTGGCGCGCACTGCCCACATCGATACCCGTCGTGGGTTCATCCATGAACAGGATCCGTGGAGAGTGGATGATGCCGGCAGCAATAGTCAATTTGCGCTTCATTCCTTTGGAATACGCGGCGAATTTCCGATGTGCCGCCTCCTCCAGGCCGAAGTCTTTCAACAGTTCTCCCGCTCGCATCCGGCGCTCTTTCTTTTGCATGCCGTAAAGCGAAGCGCAAAAGCAGAGGTTGTCAAAACCCGACAACTCAGGATACAGGTTGCTCTCATCAGGAATCACGCCGAGCAGGTGCTGGGCTGCTTTAGGGTTCCTGGTGCATTCCATGCCAGCGATTCTGATGGCTCCTGAGTCCGGCCTGGCAAGCCCCGTCAGCATGTTGATGGTTGTGGTTTTGCCCGCTCCGTTGGGTCCGAGGAAACCAAAGAGTTCTCCCTCATGCACTTCGAAAGATATTCCGTTAACGGCTGTGACCGCATTGAACTTTTTGGTCAGCTGATCCACGATGATCAGTGAATCGGCCTGTCTCGCCCGCGATAGTGCTCGATCATCGTCCATGATTGCCTTCCCAGATGCAGCGGTTGGACTGTTTGCCGGCTTGCCTCTGGAGATCTGCGCTGATCCCTTTCCTCACCGTGGGAAGGAGGCGAGCGAAGGCAGGCCGTCTCCCCCTTTGCGATTTGGAAATGCGTGAATGAGAGAACCCCCGTACGAAAATGACTCGCACACAGCGTTTTGACCATTCCTCGCATTTCCGGTTTCGCTGTTCACCGATTCACCACTATTTCTTTTCTTCCTGACAAGTGTGTCCCTTCCCTTCGCCATGGCACTCCTTGATTTGCTCAGGGGTGCACTCCTCGGGTTTCCCTTGGAGCTTTTTCGGTTGCTCGCAACAGCACTTACACATCTTTCTTCACCTCCTTTCTGCTACAAAGGACTTCGTCCAAAGCCTTCCTCCTGCAGCAGATCTCAGTTCAGGAAGGCTGATCGGCGATCGCTTTCAGCCTTTCGGCCAGATCCATCAGGACTTTCCTTTCAACGGCATAGTGAGTCCAGTAGCCTCGCTTTTCCCCACGGATCAGTCCGGCTTTCTTCAGAACCTGAAGGTGCTGGGATACAGCCGGTTCGGAAATGTCAAGACGATAAGCGAGTGCGCGAACGCAAAGATCCTGGGTCAGTAGAAGATTCATAAGCTTCAGACGGTTTTCATCCGCCAAAGCTTTCAAATGGCCCAAAAGGGTCAAGATCTCTGGGTCATCCATGCTCATCGACTACATCCAATTAAGAAAAATCTTAATTGGAAAATAGCAGGGTCTATCGCTCGTGTCAAAGGAATCTCCCAGTCACCACGATGGGTTCCCCGGCGGCCTTTGATCCTTCTGGGCGATGGGGCCTATGGAGCCATAGAGTTGATCCGGTTACGCCGCTTCCTTCCCAACCCCGTTACCCTCATGGCACGCTTTCGGTGGAACGCTGCCCTCTGCGGTATTCAACATGAACGGTGTGAATGTGTTGCTCGATTCCCTTTCGAAGGCGGCCTGATCGGCCAAAGTCGGGTGATAGTTATGATGAAAATCATTCAAGGGTCCTGCCGTGATTTTTTGTTCAAGCATTCCCCCCTGTTTGCCGATGACTGATCCAAAGTCTCTGTGACCTTTCGTGTCTTCCACTCCATCCTCCATTTCGGAATCGTTTGAGACCCTCTCTGAACCTCAGACGCCAAAGGCACAGTCGACATGAAGGCAGACAGCTCTCTGCCCGCGTATCGACTCAAACGGAGAGGTTTGACAATTCCTTCCGGCCTTCCGGCATCAAGCCGCTTTGATTCCGAACTGGACTGTCATGGTAGCCTTTT
>JAAYUJ010000408.1 GCA_012517775.1 Deltaproteobacteria bacterium | reverse complement strand
CCTCAGCCCGTTCTCCTTGCCCACCACGGGGATGAGAATGAACCCGGCAACAAAGGAGCCGACAATGGCGCCGACGGTGTTGATGGCATATGCAGTCCCGATGGTGCCCCCGAGGAGGGGAAGGGACCGGGCGTATATCCTGGTTACCAGGGGAAATGAGGCCCCGAGGAATACCGTCGGCCCCAGCAGAACGGCAAAAAGGGTGACCGATTGGACGGCTGTCATGGTCCCGAAGCTCTCCTGGAATGTGGATATGAGCTTGGAGAAGAAGAACTGGCTGTTTCCAAGAAACTGGCTGACTGCCAGCGCGAACACCGCTGCAAGGATTTGTGTCAGTGCCAGCATGAGAAAGACATTCCGGGTTCGGTCGGCCAACCGGCCGAAAAGAATGCTGCCTGCGGCCAACCCGATGATGAACGTCGAAACCACCAGCGTGAAGGAGTAGGTGGTCGGCCCGAGAAGCAGCCCCAGCAGCCTTGTCCAGAAAACCTGATAGGCCATGGCAGAGCACCCTGAGACGGCGAACATGCACAGGGCCCACGCGGTCTTTGCATCGTAAAAAGCGGCAGGGCTCTTTGACTTACAGCCGGTCTCCCCTCGTCGGCTCGGGACGACCTCCAGGACAAGGAACCCTGCCCTTCTGGTGGATACCAGCAGGCAAGAGGCCCCGATAAAGAAGTTGATCAGCACGGCGACAAGGAGTGTTCCCCAAACGCCCAGTCTGCTGATCAGGACAAAACCGCACAGTACGCAGCCAAGGGCCGCTCCAAACGTGTTGACGCCGTAAAGTCTGCCTGTGCGGGTGCCCAGGTGGTCCAGGTGAGTGACGTAGAAACGGCAAAGAACCGGCAGCGTCACCCCCATGAGACTGGTGGGGAGAAGGAGGAGAAGCAGACAACCCAAAAAAGTGAACACCTGATACAGCCAGAAGTGAGAGAAGAGATTGTTGTATGCCACCCTGTAGAGGGGCTCCAAAGCGGTGATGATCAAAGGAAGAAGCATTGCATAGACCCCGATGGCAAACTCGAGCCATCCATAGAGAGACAGGAGCTTCCGCTTGGATGTCACCCGGTCTATGACTCTGCCCGCCAGGAAGCTTCCCAGGGCCAGTCCGCCCATGAAGACGGAAAGGACAGTCGCCACTGCAAAAGGAGCACTGCCGATGACCTTGTCGATCATGCGCACCCACAGGACCTCGTACATCAACCCTGCAGCGCCGGATAGAAAGAAACAGGAGAGCAATAGAACAAAAGGGATGCTCGAGGGACGCACCGGTTTTCTGGAATTCATAGCCTTCGATGATTTCAAAATACGTGATCCTGTCATGGTAATTGCGAGGAGGACCTTCTCGCCCTGAAGTAATAGATGAATCCAGTTAGGCCGAAGATGACGCCAAGACCGGTGACGATACCCTGCCACCTGGAAAGGGGCCTTCCAATTCTTTCTTGCTGCTCCACTCGGAAAGATTCATTCACACTGACCCTGGTGTCTATCACATGACCCATCCCGGCATCGACGGTAATCCTCCAGTCACCCGGTTGGTCGGGAATGAAAGCGAAATAACCGTTCCGATCAGTCCGTCCGTTTTGGTGCTCGATCTTGCCACCGGCAGGAGAGAGCACTTTCACGTCGGCGTAACTCATGGGTTCCCCGTCGTCAAACTCCGCTGCGATCACCAGCGCCTCCTTCCTCTCGATACGATGGAAAACCCCGTGAGCGTGAAGAATTCCTGGAGTCGTGAAAAGGAGCAGAAATACCAGCGCTGGAAGCGGTCGTTTGGGTTGCATCTATTTGTTCCTTTGCTTCCTCAGCATCCAGTAAAAGAAAAACGGGATGCCGGTGAGCGTGATGAGAATCCCCACGAGAGCGTTCGTCGGATTATGGACAAAGACCCTCACAGCGATCCACGTATAGGATGCGACAAAGATGAGAGGGGTGAACGGATAGCCCCAGGCCTTGTATGGGCGTTGCAGCGCAGGGTTGCGAAACCGCAGGACAAATAAGCCGACACCCGTTGCAATGGAACTGAGGATCATGAAGAAGACCGAATAGGAGAGGAGTTGATAGAAGGTGCCGGTCTGCACCATGGCACAGGAGAGGACACCCTGGACGGCGATGGAATGGCAAGGGGTCCTGCGCCGGTTGTGGACGGTCCCAAGAACCTTTGGGAAGAGCCCGTCCCGGGCCATGGCGTAGTAGATTCTCGGGGCGGTGAGAATGACGGAGTTCAAGCTGCCAAGAATCGCGAACAGCACCATGACGGCAACGAGAATGGAGATCCTGCTTCCAAGCAGCGATTCGGACGCTCGTCTTGCGACGTCCACCACTCCCTTCATTTCTGGTATGGGGAGGGCATAGATGTAAAAGACGTTCATCAGGAGATAGAGCACGGTCACGATGATGCTGCTCACAATGAGAGAAAGGGGAAGTGTTCGCGGGGCGTCCTGCATTTCACCGGCGACGTATGCGGAAACGAACCAGCCGCTGTAGGTGAAAAAGACTGATACCATTGCAGGTCCAAATAGATCTCCCCAGGTGTTCTGCAGCGAGGTGAACCCGAAATGGATCCAGTCCCCCGATCCCCAGATGAAGCCGGCCCCCAGTAAAAGAAGAATGATGAGGAGATTGAGTCCGCACACGATATTCTGGGTCAGACTGGCCCACCGCACACTCAGCGCGTTGATGACTGTGAAGACAAGGATCAGGAAAACGGCAATCGACTTGGGCACGATGTTGGGGAGGGCGGCGGGGTTTGGAACAACAATGGGCAGGAGATACTCGGTGGAACCGAGGGCAAGGGTCGCGATGGAAGCCGGGTTGATGATGAAGAAGCCCACCCATCCCACCAGGAATCCCGCCAGGGGACCGTATGCCTCCCTGAGATAGACATAGTCGCCGCCCGCCTGCGGGAATGCGGCTCCCAATTCGCCGTAGGAAAGCGCTCCCAGGAGAGTCAGGAAGCCTCCCAACAGCCATGCGGCCATGATCAGCCGTGCGTCCGGTACGTCGCCGGCGATGAACCCCGTTGTGGTGAAGATGCCTACGCCCACTACGTTGCCGACCACGATGGTTACGGCGTCAACCGGACGCAGAGTCTTTGCCAGATCGCTGTTTTGTTCCCGCATCGCGGACAGTCTGCTGCTCACAAGATCTCTATTTCACCTGGAACGTGAACGTGGCGTTGGTCATACTTTCGTCACACGTTTCGGGATCCGGATAGGGCACCCGTTGGGACAGGGTGACCATCCAGAAGCCTTCCCGATCCAGCTTGAGGCTTGCCTGGCCCTTTTCATCCGTTGTCGTTTCCACCGGGAATCGAACCATGGCTCCCTTGTGGGCTGTTTCTCCGGATCTTTTCCCTCCGGCACTTTCCCCCTCCTTTCCCTCGCCTTCGGAATTCCCTGCAGGCTTAGCTTCCACGGGCGCGGCGGGGGCAGGTTCCTCATAGCCGGCATATACGGCCTTAACCGGGAAGTTTGCCAGAGGCTTTCCCTCATAGAGTACCTTGACAGGAAAGGAGCTACCTTTCTTCAGCTTCCCGGGGTTTTCCAGGGGAATCAACTCCAGGGGCTGATTTGTCACTCCCGTCAGGTTCCGGTCCTTCCCGCCGGCTACGATCACCGTCTTGGCACAGATGTGAAAGGCCATGCATTTGACAGGGTTCTCCACTTCCTTCTTGGTGGCCCATTTCCGCCCTTCCGGAGTGGTGGTGAAGACGCCCGGCTTGATCCTGGCTGTGACGAGGTACACGCCTTCCTTCTCAATTCTCAGCTTGAACAGGGACCCTGACACCCGATCGAGTGCCGTGGTCTTGCCATCGGGGTCCAAGGCGGTGATTTCCTCCACACGGTCCTCTTTTACCTCCTGGTCCGTGCGATTCTTCGGGTATTTGTGTCCCCACCCGATCTCGATATCCACCGTTTCTCCAACCTGGGGGTAATGATTGCCCGGATTGAGCCACAGATTGTGAGCGTGCACGCCGGACGCGATCAGGACCAATGCGAGGGAGCAGAAAACGAGACCAAAGATCTTCTTATCTTTCATTGGAACCTCCTGCAGCTGGTGAGATGCTATTTTCCTTCCTTCATTGATTTCGCGAGGAAGACAGCTGTGCAGGTCGGGTTTCCCTACCTGACACTCTGGCGCAAAAGCCATCCCGATGTGAATCCCGACCCACTGATTGAGAAAGTGCCTATTTTCCCTCCTTCGCTCATTTTGCGAGGAAGTCCCCCACGTAGAGCAGATGCTCGAAGGGAAGCTTGTTTTCGCCAAGTTGCTGGAAGATGGTGCCCAGATTCCCGCGTATCACCTGTTCCTTTTCGGCGTAGCCAGCATTGACGACAATGGCTACAGGGGTATCTGGCGGATAGTGCTTTGAGAGGCTGTCGATAAATTTCTTGAATTCAGTGCGCATGGTAAAAAGAACCATGGCAGCTTGATGGACGGCCATTTCATCCACCGTCCAGCCGGAGGCAAGGATAACGGAATGGCTGTTTTTCCCTTCGGTGACCCCGGTCCGAAGAGCGGCGTTGCCGGCGTTGAAGGCACTCAAGCCGGGAATCGCTTCCGTGTTGATGTCCCTCAGTTCCGTCAGTGTCCAGGAGCATGGACCGTAGATGAGGGGATCCCCATTATCGAGCATGGCCACGGTCTTTCCCCTGGCTACAGCTGTTCTGACAATGGAAGAGAACTCCGCCTGCTTTTTGTGGTACTCCTCGCAGCTCATTTTTTCCCTTGCCCTCTCCTCCGGTGTCAGTTTTGAACAATCCTTTCCGTAGAATGGGAAGAGCCTCCCGTAGCCGTCCAGCACCTCCTTGCCCTTCAGCTGTGGAGCGAATTTCTCCTCCAGCGTCTTGCGGGCGAAAACCAGATCGGCCTTCTCCATAACCTTTAAAGCCCTGAGCGTAGCCAGGTCGGCGTCTCCAGGGCCGGTCCCCACAAGGTAGAATTTTCCTTTCGAGGAACGGGCCTTCCTGGGCTCCGGTCTGTATTGCGCACCTTCCAGGGCCTTTCCCACATAGACGAGGGACATCCGGCTGTCCGTATCCCGGAGCTTTTCCCCCATGCTACCCACCGTTGCGATGACGACACTTTCCTTGTCCGCCTGCCCTGCACAGGTGACCACGGCCATGGGAGTTCTTGCGGGATAGACCCGGGCGAGTCTTGCCAGGAGGTCCTTCATGTCCCGCGGCATGAAGATCACCATGGTCGCCCCGTCGTGAATGGAAAGATTCTCAATCGTGTCATGACAGTCCTTCTTCTGAAAGGGGGCCGTGATGATCACCTCCCCCAGGTTCGCTTGAAGGGCGGCATTCGCCGCATTGAGCGCGCTCAGGCCCGGGACGACTACAGGATTGATGTCGGCCAGTTCCTGGAGGGTCCAGGT
>JAAYUJ010000407.1 GCA_012517775.1 Deltaproteobacteria bacterium | reverse complement strand
GTAATCTCTGTTGACCAGGGCCAGGAGATCCTTTGAGGCTGAGACGATCTGTTCGTATTTCCGTAGACGGTCTTCATATTCCTTGCGATAGGAGATGTCCTCGACATCCACCACGAGGTATAGAGGCCGCTCGTCCGGGTCCCTGACGACGTCCCCGGAGATACGAACCCAGACGGAGTTCCCATCCTTGCGCATCAATTTCGATTCTGTCTGCCCGGTAGTCTCTTCATTGCCGACTTTGGCGCGAAGCAGTCGATCAACCTCGGGCATGAAGTCGGGATGAATGAGCTCCTGCCAATTCTTCTCTGACAGTTCACTGTGGGGCATGCCCAGGATTCGGGCGAGAGCCTCGTTTGCCTGGATGATAGGGCCCCGAGGGAGCAGAATGGCGCGCCCTATCATCACGTTTTCAAACGCTGCCCTGAATCTTTCCTCGCTCTCCCTCAGCGCTTTCTCGGCCTGCTTGCGCTCCGTGATGTCGCGTGCAACGGCAACCTGGTAGACTGCCCCGTCCAAATTCATCGTGCTGGTGGACACCTCTACCGGAAAGACCCGGCCATCCTTTGTCCTGTGCCTGGTTTCGAGCGTTACAGAACCCAAGTCGATTGTTTTCTTCCAGTGTTCGCGCCAGCCTTCACCCCTGGGAATATCGGGATCAATGTCAAAGATTCGCATGGAAAGGAGTTCTGCTTTCGAATAACCCAGGTTGCGGCACATGGCTTCGTTGACGTAGATCAACTCGGCATCGGGTCCAACCCAGTGTATGGAATCCATGGCATGGTCGATGGCGAACTGGGTGCGCAGCAGTGCATCCTCCATCTGTTTGCGCCTGGTGATATCCATATTGGTTCCGATCAGTCGCAGAGGTTGGCCGTCCGTATCCCATTCGACGACTCTCCCCACGGAGAGGATCCACTTCCAGCCGCCGGCCTTCATCGCCCGTCTGAATTCGACCCGGAGTTCATTCGATTTGCCGGCAGTGCAGTCTTCGAATGCACGAAGGAATCTCTCCCGGTCATCGGGATGCACCCAATCTCCCTTCTTTTGGATGATCTCATTCAGCTCTCCCGGTTCGTAGCCGAGCAGGCGCTCGTACTCGGGACTCGCGTGAAACTGAGTCTCTCCGGTTCGAATATTCACATCGTAGAGTCCCTGACTGCTCGCCGAAAGGGCCAGTCTCAAACGCTCCTCGCTTCGCTCCAACGCCTCTTCCGCCAGCCTGCGCTCCGTGATGTCGATGGCAATTCCAATGACTCCATCCAGTTCACCATCCATGTTGTAGCAGGGTGAATAGGCAGTATCGAAAAAGGATCCACGCAGCTCGGTGACCACCTTCAGGGTTTCGCCGGCAAGCGCTCTCTGGACGCTGTCATGAATCGACGGGCTATCCCGGTACAGCTCAAGAGCGGACAATCCGACCGCCTGATTCGGTACGAACCCCAGTTTCGCCAGGGCACGTCCCTCCGAAAGCCGGAAATTGCCTCTCTTGTCCAGTATGAAGACAATCGCCTCGGCATTCTGGGCGACCATGCGGAACTTCTCCTCGCTTTCCCGCAATGCGCTCTCTGCTTTCAGACGCTCGGTGATGTCACGCGCAACACCGAGTATTTCCAATACCTGCCCATGCTCATCCTCGAGGAGTGTCGTCACCACTTCGGTCGGCACGGGAAAACCGTCCTTGCACGACAGATCCATCCGGCAAGTCTGCACACGCACCGATTCGTCCCCAGCGGAGAATGTGGCAAGCCGCTCTTGAAGGTCCTCCTGGAATTGGTGATAGAATCCAGGGTCCAGCAGTTCCTCCAGTGTCAATCCCAGTGCCTCTTCAACGGTATATCCACATAACCGGGTTACGGACGGACTCATGTACGTGCAGCGACCCGTGGCAATATCCATCGTCCAGATCACGTCCCCGGTATTCTCCGAGAGCAGCCTGTAGCGGGCCTCACTCTTTCTGAGCTCATCCTCCGCGCGCTTTCGTTGCATGACGGCCAGGCTCAGAAGAACGATCATGGCGATGAGGCTTGTAATGACACCCAGGGCACCGATCACGAGAGTTCGATGAGTCTCCAGGATGGATGGGGGTCTGTTGACGATGAGGGCGGCTGACGGCAGAGCATCCAAAGAGACACCGAAGCGCATGAGCTGCGCATGGTCGAACATGGGGCTGACCGCACTCTTCGTTTTGATGGGAATGTTGTCCGGGTCTTCTCCGGCCAGGATTCTCAGAGCCATTTCCGCAACCTGCCGGCCGTGCTCCCTCCCTCCCAAGAGAAGACCACCTACGATTCCATGCCCAAGGAGATCTTCAGACAGACCATAAATGGGAGCTTTTGAATCAGAAGACACGAGCCGAGTGAATTCTTTTACGGGAGAGCTCTTTCCCGAACGGTCGGTGTTGAAGGGCAGCATTAGGGCAATGGAGTCATCGGGCAATGACCGGACATGCTCTGTGGCCTCCTCAAAAGTGGAGGGCGGCATGAAAGTGAAATGCACAAACCCGGAGTAGGCCGCCATGAGTGCCTGTACTTCACGGCCGAAGGCAAGGCCACTGAGGGTTTGATCGTGGATGACCAGGACCCGCTTTGTCCGAGGGTGTAAAGCCAGTGCCACGTTCAGAGTTCCCTCGATGTCCACCCCCTCCGTGACGCCCGTCACCCGCCGGTGGCCCGAAAGCATTTCGGAGCGGAAGTTGTTGATTCCCCCGAATACAATGGGAGCATCGGGAAATAGTTCGTGTCGAAACTGGAGAATCATCTCCAGTGCCGGATTGTCCAGACACACGACCAGATCAAACCGGTTGCCCCCGTACTTGTTTTTCAGGAATTCCTTTGTGCGGAAAATGTTCTCATGGCCAGGATGACGCACGGCATCCAGATACTCGATGGGCACGTCGATCTCCGGGTGGACTTCCCTCAATCTTTCCAGAAGGCCCTTCACCTCATCATCGGACCATATGAAACCCGGGTGGTACGAACTCAGGATCATCAGGCGAAGTGTTTCCTCGGCGACCGCCGGCAGAGCCGACAAGCACAAGAGGACGAAAGCGAAAAGAGCCGATGAGACAAAAGCATGCAATACGGTGAACGGGATCCGTTCATGAAAGGCCCCGGCATTGCAAGCCGCTTCGTTCCTGCTGATCACGGTGTATTCCCGGCCCCGTTTCACCGTGTCATCCTTCATACTCTTCGTACCTTGGTGGTGAAAAAGACGCGGACATGGCAACTTCCCCCGGTGCTGACGACCTGTCTCATCCGGTGCCGGCCTTTCTGTAATCTGAATTCCTGCGGTGGAACTCCTCCACGGCTCGAACCAGATCCCCCTGATCCAGATGCTTCCTGTCCTGAAGCAGAGCATTCAGCACCGCCTCCCTCACCACCAGCCGCAGATCCGATCCCGTGTAACCCTCTGTGAGCCTTGCCAGTTCAAGGGGGTCCACTGCGGCGTTCACTTTCCCGAGAACCTTTTCCAGGATTCTCCGCCGCATCTCGACATCAGGCAGGACGAAGCTCAAGATCTTGTCGAATCGGCGCCATGCAGCATAATCGAGCAGTTGAGGGTAGTTGGTGGCTGCAATGAGGAGCACGCCATCCTCCACCAGGCTGATGTCGTCTATGGCCTTGAGGAGGGTGTTCACCGCCCGCTTGATGGCTCCATGATCGTCGGAGGTGCGTGTTTTGGCCACGAAGTCAAACTCATCGATGAAAATGATGCAGGGACTCAGCTTCTTGGCCAGCACGAAGACCCGGTCGATGTTTTTGGACGTTTCTCCCAGGTAGTGGCTGATGATCATGGAGAGCTTCACTTCCAGGATCGGCAGGTGGAACCAGCGGGAGAGGGCCCGGGCTGCAGTGGTCTTCCCCGTTCCCGGAGGGCCGATGAAAAGGATTTTCCCTATCTCGTAGAGTCCCGTGTCCCGGAGGTATTCCCTGTACTCAATGGCCTTTCCGGCCTTGGCGATCTCCATGCGCTGGTCCTCGGTGAGAACGAGATCGTCCAGGCTGTTGCGGATCTGTTCCGGAAACTTGATGGACACAAGCTTCAGGATATCCTGCGCTTCCTTGCCTTCCCCCCACAGCTCCTCCAGCCTGTCATCCACCCCCTTGCCGCCTTCGGAACGGGGAGTGGACTGATTGGAGAGCTTGGCTTCAAGGTAACTCACATTCGGGTCGTATTTCTGATAGTATAAGGCGAGAACAGGGTTCGATCGTATGATTTCGAAGGAGTCCTGGTTGGCGAACCACAGGGCACCTGCCTCGAAGTTCTGCAACTTCAAGCGGGAACCGGGTTCGTCCATTTCCACGAACGTGAGCTTTCCCAGGTACTCCCGAAAGTCCACAGGACCGATGATTCGCTCAACATCCGCCCTGGTTGCATCCAGCGGTCGCTTGACCCCCCCGTTGACCGGGTCCAGGTAATGCTCCCTTATCCGTGGCGGAAGGTCGTTTTCCGTGAGGTTGAGACACTGGTTGTAAATCTCAATGGTGAGCAGGAGTTCGGTGAAGCTCAGCAAATTCAGCAGGTCAGCAGCCATATTGTCAGCTCCGGTTTGATGAGTGGAAAACGATCGCAACACTCCCATTTCTCATCGGAAGAAATTGCAGGAAGCAATAGTGCAGGCTCTTTCCTCCTTCCGGACAGTTCCCAAGGCCCCTGAACCCGGAAGCGCCGTTTGACTGCCTGTCGAAAAAATCCTGGAAGCCACGGTAATGAACTATATTGCACAATCATTTTGAAGACTTCAAGGCCGATGATGCTGAATGTCGCAAGATACGGTTCAGATTCTTTCGAACTGTATGAGATGGTGTATATTGTCTAAAAGGCCACGAAGGGGGCGATCGGCTCATTTCGAGCGATAAGGATGAAGGACATGAATTCATGGTGAGCATTCTTCGCGACAAAATGCAAAGCAAATTGATGCTCCTCCTTTCCGTCTTTGTGCTGATACCCCTGTGCGCTGTGGGAGTCTTCTCCGTTCAAACGGCTGAAGATCTCATCCTGCGCCTGGCGACCAACCATATCGAGCATGCAGTCGCCGATAAGGCTACCCTTCTGGAACGATGGGTCTCCGAAAGGAAAGCCGACATGGAGGTCCTTGCCGGCTCGTCTATCATGAGTCTCATGAATGGTGCTCAACTGGCATCTTATCTCGAATCGATCAAGGGACATTACAAGGTCTACAGCGACATCAGCATTGTGAGTGTAGATGGAGAAACGCTTCACGGAAGCTTTGGCAAGTCTCTCCCTTTCGAAGGGGAGTCATGGTATAGGGACTCCCTCGAAGGCAGGCTCGCCATGTCCGACATCCAACTCGATCGGGAGCGAGGGGAATCGTTTTTCAGAATATCGGCACCCCTGG
>JAAYUJ010000406.1 GCA_012517775.1 Deltaproteobacteria bacterium | reverse complement strand
TCAAGATAGCGGTGGGATAGCTGATTCTCCCGTGTGTAGGAACCAAGGCCCCCATACCGATCCAGTAGCCTGTCCAACTCTGTCAGGACACTCTCCGGATTCACGCCGGCGTATACCGTCAGTACCACATCGTTGAAGGCTCCATCCATATCGTAGGCGTTGGCAAGAGCCCGTCGGCTCATCCAGAGGATCGCATAGCGCTTGTAGTCGGGACTGACGGCTCCTGGCTTCACCTGAAGCACGAATTCCGGGGAAAGGGCCACTCCCACCACAACCAACTGCTTCCAACGGCCGTTGATGACGGCCCCCAAAGTACTCCCGGGGCGAAAGCCGTGAGCCTGGGCAAAGGCATCGCTGACGATCACCTCATTGTCCCGGAAGGGATCGACGCGCCGTCCTTTCCGGATGTGCAGCCGATTGAGGAGAGCCTCTCCCCTTTCGGGGACGGAAACGATCCTGGCGGTAACCGGGTCCGAGAAATCCTCGATTTTGAGCTTGACGTCGGCAACGACCCGGGTCTCCACCTGCCTGACACCGGGGATTTCCCCGATGCGCCACTTGAGGCTTTCCGGGGCACGCTTGAGGGATGCAAACACTTCCGCAAACCGGTAATCCCGGTAAAAACCCTCTCGCATCAAAGTGAGGGAATTCATGGTGCTGAGGAACATGACGAAGGTCGACACACCGCTCGCGATCACGAGAGCGATAGCAAGCACCTGCCCCTTCATCCTCCACGTGTCGCGGAGAATCTTCCGGTCCAGCGCGTTCATGTCCTCACCAGCGCATGTCCCTCGGGGACTTCTTCATGGCATTCCGCATGACTTCCGAAACCAGTCCGTTGCTGAGACGCACAACCCGGTCCGCCATGGCCGCGATATCAGCATTGTGCGTGATGATGACCGTGGTTGCACCAACCTCCCGGTTGACATCCTGGAGAACCTCCAACACCAGCACGCCGGTCGCCGAATCAAGGGCCCCGGTGGGCTCGTCACAGAGAAGGATTTCGGGATTCTTGGACACGGCCCGCGCGATGGCCACTCTCTGCTGCTCGCCTCCGGAGAGTTGCGCCGGGAAATGATTCCTTCTTTGGTCGAGGCCCACCAACTCGAGGGCGCGCCGGGGATCCATGGGCCGCCTGGCGATCTCGGCCACGACAGAGACGTTCTCAAGAGCCGTGAGACTGGGAATCAGGTTATAGAATTGAAAGACGAACCCAACGGAGAAGCGCCGGTATTGGGTCAGTTCCGAATCAGGCGCACGGGTGAGGTCCCTGCCGCGATAGATCACCTGGCCGGCGGTCGGCCGATCCAGTCCCCCCAGGATATTCAGGAGTGTGGACTTGCCGCTGCCCGACGGCCCCAGCAATACCACAATCTCCCCCGCATGGAAATCGAGGGTCACACCTCTCAAAGCGTGAACCTCAACTTCCCCCATGTGATAGATCTTGGTCAGGTCGCTCACCTGAAGTACACAGAGGTCCCTATCTTCGGGGGACTTCTCCTGCCGTTCAGCCATTCCTGACCCCCGGCCCGATTGTCTCGGAAAACCAGGCCTGACGACTCGAATGTATCATGCTTTGATCGTCTTCAAAACATTCGAAACATTGAAGCTCCCTCGCCCATCGGTCGGGGGGATGTCGGGTTGAGGGGAACCGGATCCAACAACAACCTGGTCCTCTCCCAGAGTAAGAGGAAATGATCGCTTGATCGGAACAGCTTCCCAGCATTGATTAATCGAATTCATACGAAATGTTTAGCGTTATCTGCATTGCCGTAGTGACGGTGCCTTACATAAGATCAATGCGCGGCGCGACTCTGGTCGATCTCCTGACTAGAGCAAATCTTGACTCAGTATGAGACGTGTTTGATCACAGTTCCGGTCACTGCATCCCAAATCAAAACACCTCGTGGCGTGGATAGAGCGATCGTCTTTCCTTCTGGACTGAATGCTACCTCGGTGACATCGGTTTCCGAGGGCACGGACGCGATCAGATTACCTGTTTCGGCGTCCCATAGCTGAACCCCTCCCTGCTGCCTTGTAAGAAAACGCTTGCCGTCAGGGCTAAATGCTGCCGCGCCAGAAGCGGATGTCTCTAGGGCTCTCTGCCATGCAGCCTTGGTTTCTGGCGGACTCCCCTTCTCCAGCCGTTTGAGAAGGGGAGTCGATACTTCCACCGGGTATAGGATAGAAATGAGCATCGCGTATACTTCTTGCTCCTCTTGAGTGCCGCCGAAGATCCCCTGCCGATTATCTGTGATGAATCGCGCTGCACTGATGTCGAGTTCCCGCTTTCTCTGAGCAATCTGCGCATCGAGTTCGGCTCGCTTTTGAATTGATGTGATCTCCAGTTCTTTGTCCTTCGACATCTTTGTGATCCATAATTGGCCTGCCGTAACGAACAGGGCGGCAATTGAAACGATAGCAGGGATCAGTATCGCCGTGTGCTTAGCAATAAAGCCCTTGGTTTGTTCGAACTTATCCCTTTCAACTTCATGGCGCTCTCGCTCAAGTTCGAGGCGTTCTCTTTCGATTGCAAGCTTCGACTGTTCAATCTCCTCTGCAGTCATCTGCCTTCCTCCCTGCTCGCCACAATTATTAGGACCTACTTGATGAGGCTCTAACCCCAGCCCCAACGAGAGTATCCGGAAATCCCCATAGCGCCTCTTTTATATGAACACCTCTTGCACTCCGTCCTGAGGGTCAAGCACTGGCCTCGGTTCTTAAGGTGCTTTCCATCGCGATGACAACTGGGGGCGAACTCCACTAGTTGACTGATACAAGTACCAGCCAGTGGCGCCGCGGGTCAATAGCCACTACCCTGCTCCGGATCAGCAATCTCTGTAAAATACCCGGTGGTGGTCCGGATGCTGGATGGAGCGCGGACTGGCCGGGGGAATCCACCCTTCAGCCCTTCTCAATACTACCAGCAAATACCGAATGTTAAAGACAATAGCAGTAACTTCTCAATAAGGGAAGGTAACGACCGCTTTGTAGGTCGGGTTTCCATACCCGACACCAGGCGCAAAGGCTGTCGGGATTGGAATCCCGACCTACTTATTGAGAAGTTATCAATGGCAAGGCTTCACGATTGAACTCTGCGGTACCCCTTGGGCGACTCCAGCCACTATCGCGACGTCGGATTTCAGGAGCGATGCCATCCCTTGCAAGGCGAGACTATACAAGACAATCACAGGATATGATTACCTTATCACTATGATTTATTTGACAATTTGCTTGAATGGATTATGCGGATTTGATCAAAAAGTAAAAAGGGGGATGGACAAGCACTCTCAATAAATAGGTGGGATTCCAATCCCGACAGCCTTTGTGCCATGGTGTCGGGTATGGAAACCCGACCTGCGATGCGGTTGTTACCTGGACTTATTGAGAAGTTACATGGATAACAGTTTAGAGATGTTGATCATTGCCAGTTCTAATGATCAGAAAAAACCCGATTTCTATAATA
>JAAYUJ010000405.1 GCA_012517775.1 Deltaproteobacteria bacterium | reverse complement strand
GGTCTCCGCATTTCTGGTCGAACAACCTTCGCCGCTCCAAAGCCGCATCCTCGAACTTCTGGGTTTGTCCCCCAAAATCTATGACCTCACCTTCACTCAACCAAAATTCAACGACTCAAGTTGAAATCAGCGAAATGAGAGGACCACAGTCTTCACATTGAAAGCGGCGAGCCATGAAATGCAGAAACGTCTTCTTGCCCCATACGTCCAAGTGGCGGATGCACCCATGCTCTTCCTGGTGGACTGTCGTGGAAATGGCACCACAGTGAGTACACAGTGCAATCTCTCCACGATGAGCACACCAGAGATGGAGAACTTCATGCTCTCCTTCCCGCCGGATGGCGTACATCCTCACCACCAACGTCGCAATACCCATCAACTCGGTCAGGGTCTCGTCCACGACTTCTTTGAAATCTGCCTGGCGAATTCGCTTCACGGATCTGGCGGCATGCTTTACGAATGGAATGATGCAGGGCGACAGTTTCATGGGAAAACCTCTCAGTTAGGGTTATCCCATGTTTATTTATACTTACTTGAGCCGAAAGTCCCAGAAGTGAACCCTCAAGCACTTTTCACGGTAATTTGCGATGATCCGTTTTTTTAGCGTGGAGGCCAACTCCGGAAGCGTTTTCTTGATGCCGGTCAGTCCAAGCTTATTGGAATGCCGGCGAATCGTACGTGGCGATACCTCGGCATGGGTCCGTTCGTTCACCAACCTGGCCAACTCTTCGCTCGATATCGAATGCCCCGTCACCGCACGGGCCGCGAACTGTTGGATCATCTCCGCTTTCTCCTCATGTCCAACTTTATAATCCCGCACCTGCCCCCGGCGCTTATCGATCAGTGTCTCCGCAACGTCGCCACGCGTCAGGTTCACCGCCAATTCACGGCAATGCCCAGAGCTAACTCCTAACAGCAACGCCATCTCTTGCACGAAAAGGAGTCCGGAATTAAGGAGGGAAAGCAAGATGGTCCTTGCCTTGATCCTGTGCGCAACTGGGATCTTCACTTAGTTGACATCACTTCCGAAAGCAACCACATACCACTCATCCTCGCGCCGAACGGAAATACGCACCGGAGCCACAAATGTCTGCGGGACGGCGGGAGTATCCGAATGTCGGCGGTATGGAGCATCTTATTTATGGGACAAGGTACTAGTCCGTAAGGAGCAGCAAAGGAAGGGCGGGCATGCTGCGACTGTTCACCGTCACCGTCACCGGGACCGTGTTGGAGCTCGCGTCCTGAATGGTAAGCGTCGCCCGACCAGGCCGGAGCGCGGTGACGTTCACCCTGGTCTCGCTCACCGTAGCCCTTGCAACGTTGGGATTGCTGCTGGTAACGGCGTATGGGGCACCGACGCCGAAGATAGCCACCTGCCGACTCTCTCCGGGCTCCATGGAGAGGGCTCGGGGCTGGCTATAGATATAGGCGACGGTCAGCCGGGTGTCGGCGATGGTGTAGTTCTGATCCTTGTCCTTGGCGATGATGCGGATGCCCACATCATGGGGCAGGGAGAAGTGGCTGTACCAGGTGTTGAACCCTTCGTAGTCGCCCTTGCGGGTAGCTACCGCATCGAAGGTGAAAATTCCGTCGCCGGCCACCGCGTCGCCGTGGGTGCCGTCGTCATACAAGCGGGTGCTGCCGGGGTCGCCGGCAGGAAAGGCCAGGGGCACCCGCCCCATCGACCAGGGGGGCGCCTCGCGGCCGTCCACCAGCACCGACAGGTTCACCCAGTCGATGTTGCTCAACCCCTGGGCATCGGCAACTTGCGCGGTAAAGGTGACCGTCACGCCATCGGCGTGGATCAAAGCCGGCGCATTGCACTGGATGGCGGTGACATTGGGGGCTTGGGCAAAATCGGCGTTCGCCGTTGGGGCGGTATCCACGCGATAGAGGAGCTGTGCGTAAGCGGTGGAGTCGGGCGGCGGAGTGGTAACGTAGTAGTAGCGATCGTCGTTCGTGATGTTGCTGACCTCCCAAAATGGGGGCAGGAACCAGGACCAGGTGTCCCTTTCGGTGCCCGTGTCAAGGTCGATCAGTGTCTGGTAGTGGAAACCGTAATCACCCGATTCACCCGCGGCAAGCACATATCGACCGCTCCGGGTCATGAAAGTGTCCGGATAGTTGCTGACGGGCGGGCTCCAGGTGACCAACTGCTCACTGCCGCTCTCCACATCCACCACGAAAACCTGGTAGGGATCGTCGGAGGTGTGAGTCCTGCCGTAAAGTGCCTTGCTTCCGGCCCCGTTGCTCACTCCCCTCCAGTCGCCGTCCCACACCCAGTAATGTTCTTTGTTGGTCAGTCGGTGCTTGTTGCCGGCCAGATCGCTGACCCACATGGCCGATCTGTTGCCAGTGGAGGTTTTGTCCAACTTGTGCGTCCACCTGAAAAAGGTACGGTCGTTTTGGGCCGAGCTGCCGAGAAAGGCGGCCAAATTGAGATCGTCGCACAGGACGCTCGCCGGATCACAGGGGAGGCTTGCCACGTCGAATATCAGGGTCTTGGAACCTCCAAAATTCGTATACCAGAAGCCTTCCGATGGCCCGTTGTCGTATTTGCCGTCGTAGAACCTCGATCCGGTGGCGTTGATGTTGAACCACCACCCGCCGTTCCCGACGAAGCCGTCCGCCTGCGCTCGGCCCACCGTCCCTGCCGGGATGTCGAAATAATTCACCTGGGTTTCGTCGATGACCCCATATTCATACCTTTGAACCTTCACGAAGAACCTCGAGCCGGCATCGTTGATCCTCATGTTGCCCCAGCCCCAGCTTCGGCTGACCAAGTCGGCCGGAAAGACCGCCGAGGCATCCTGCAAACCGGTACTGTTGCTATTGACCACGAACGGTCGACATTCAGTACCGCCGGCCGTGTAGTAGGCACAGGCTGAAAAGAGCACCTTGGTGCCGCCCCCGCTCACCGTGACCCCGGTGAACTGCCGATCGTTGCTGTACATGTGGTCCGGATCATTCTCGGGCCAGCCCTTGATATCCTCCCGGTCCAAAATAACCGTGTTGGTCTGCTTGTGTTCGACGGTCTTGGAATACCAAGCCGCAAGGGCCGGACTGGAGCCGGCGGCCACAACCGCAAGTCCTGCACTCAGCCATATCGCAAAGACCAGGATCGACCATCGGGAGCCGGAGATTGTCTGCATGCCCTCCTCCTTTCAAACGAAAAAGTATGACGAACCGGCCGTCAGGCTGAACGCTAAGCGCTGGGCGAGATACCAAGGTCGCATCGAGATACCCCCGAACAGCTGTCCGAAACGGTGATTGATTGATTGTTGCAGGCTTTGGCTGGGTAATGGAGGGACGCCGGCCCGAGCCACAGGCACTTCGCCTGGACCCGAGATCACCATGAGCTACCACTATTTTTACTATCAAGGACGGCGGTCATTTGCAAAGGGAAAATTGCCGGGGCCGAGTCCAAATGCTGATGATTAATGATAGGAAATCACTTTTTGATGTAGAGGGGACTCGTGCTGCATGAGTTCATACCCATGCTGGGCTATGATATCAATGCCTATTCACGCGATTGCACAGGAATTACACAAACACAAAAAAGCAAAAGCCCGCTTGTGGCGGGCTTTTCTATTTTAAGTTGGCTTGGTAAGCCGGAATGCAAATGGTGGCGGGGCCCAGAATCGAACTGGGGACACGAGGATTTTCAGTCCACTGCTCT
>JAAYUJ010000048.1 GCA_012517775.1 Deltaproteobacteria bacterium | reverse complement strand
GCGGAGAGCCGGTTTCCGCGCAGATCATAGAAGAGTTTCAGCTGGTGGATGTGCGTTTTGCCATCCGGATCCAGGAATTCCAGTATTGAACCGACAGCCAGCCGACTTCTCACCTGCACACACGTCATCCCCTCCCTTTGAAGGATTTGATCGAGAATGACCTCAGATTCCGGCAATGCCGGTTCTCTGACAATCCCAGCCAGGGTGTGTGTCTGAAGATAGGACACATATGGTTCCGTGTTCCCCACGAGACGGTCGTCTTCGGAGAAAAGGAAGCCCTTGGTGTAAGGCCGGTGGCTCACGCAATTCAAATCGGAAAGCCAGCTTGCTTCCGGTGCTTCATCTCCCGGCCGGTTCCAATAATGGTCTATTGCCCGGCGATAAGCTCTCAGAGTGCCTGCAAGGTAGAGTGCCCCCTTCATTCGACCCTCGATCTTGAAGGCATCGATTCCAATACCCATCAATCTCTTCAGTTCCTCGATCAGACAGAGATCCCTGGAATTGAAGATGTATGAGCCGCGGTCGTCTTCGCGGATGGGAAAGAACTCTCCGGGCCTCTTTTCCTCCACCAGGCTGTAAGACCAGCGGCATGGCTGTGAACAAAGGCCCTGGTTCGCGCTGCGCTCGTTGAGGAATGCACTCAGAAAGCAACGACCGGAATAGGAAATGCACATGGCGCCATGAACAAAAACCTCAAGCTCTGCGGAGGTGCTCTGTCGTATCGCCTGCAGTTCCCGGAAGGATACCTCCCTCGCCACATTGATCCTGCGGACTCCTTGATTCGCCCAGAAAAGGGCACTGAGGGAATTGGTGGAATTCATCTGGGTGCTCAGGTGAATGGGAACATCGGCAGCGTACTGCCGGGCAAGCACCAGCACGCCCGGATCGCTCACAATGACACCGTCGATGCCGATATCGTTCAAGTATTCCAGGTAGAGTGGCAGGGCCTCGATATCCGCCTGCCGTGCGAATACGTTGACCGTCACGTAGAGTTTTCTTCCCAGCCGGCGCGCAAGATGAGACGCCATTGCCAGTTCTTCCAGGTTGAGATTTCTAGCAAGTGCGCGGAGGCTGAACTGCCGTCCCCCCACATAAACCGCATCAGCCCCATAGAGAAAGGCAATCTTGCACTTCTCGATACTTCCGCCTGGAGCAAGGAGCTCGGGTTTTCCTGCCAAGGTCATATTCGTTTCTCTGACAATAAACAATGGTTTGACAAAGAGGTGAACCATGGATACTTATCACTGTCCGCTGAAGAAAGACAACCCGCGATGGAGGATTGTCTGCGACACACGGCGTCACATGGACTAAAGCAAGGACGTAACTTCTCGATAAATCCAGGTTACGACTGCTTCGCAGGTCGGATTTCCATACCCGGGATTTGAGTGCAAACCCTGTAGGGATTGGAATCCCGACCTACTCATTGAGAAAAACAGCCCGCTGCACCTCGGGGATGAATACAGGTCGGGTTTTTGGCGAAGAAAGGCCCTGTGCCGGCCAGTGAGTAAAACGTTATGGAGTCCGGGAGAAATTCACAGAATGAACAGGATCGGCTGGACTGGTTGACACTCAAGCTGATCCCGGAGTTGGGAAGCCGGTCCTTGCTTCGCCTTTTCAAACACTTCGGTTCGCCGGGGGCCGTGCTTCGAGCCGGTTTGGACGAGCTCGCCTCGGTTCCGGCTCTCCGTGAAGAGGCTCGCCTCTCAATGGTCAAGAAATCCACATTGCGTTCCCCGGAAAGAGAATGGGAGGTTCTGCAGAAAAGGGGCGTCACATTGCTTTGTGTGAACGATCCGGATTATCCATCCAACCTTGCGGCAATCCACGATCCACCGCCGGTCCTTTTCGTGCGGGGAAAAGTGGAACCGCGGGACCTCGTTTCCATTGCGGTTGTCGGTTCACGGGCTGCTTCTCCCATGGGAATGGCCTTCACTGAGAAGCT
>JAAYUJ010000404.1 GCA_012517775.1 Deltaproteobacteria bacterium | reverse complement strand
TGAATGAAAGAGCTCGCTTCTCACATTGTTGGACCTTCCTATTAGCAGATAATGTTCGGGATGTCCCGCACTATCGCAGGGTGGAGCACAAAAAAATTTCACTTGGCACGTGCGGGGTTCTACCCCCCTGCTGAACGGTTATTGCGCCAGGAAAAGCCTGGCTTGAGAGGAGAGGATGGATCCGATGCCTTCTTGAAACTCGAGGTTGAAACCCAGTGGGTGCAAGCCCCACGCGGCCAAAGCCTAGCCAGCAGGCCGAAAAGCGAGTCTTGGGCGGAGAAGGGTAACCCAACCGCCAAGCGTAGACAGCGAGTGCGCGAGCTGTGTGATTGAGCCACGAAATCAGTAGGTTGTAGGGCCAACGATGTTAACTGAATCGGATGGCAGCACCGGGTGTATCGATAGTGGCGAGATGCATCGGCCTACCGGGGTCGGAGAGCAGGGCGAGCGTACAAGGGTTTTCCAGGAACCTGGGAGATCCTGTCGTTTCCTTTCGTAAAGATTCCGGTAGGGGAACCGGATGACCAAGCCCCAGGCCTCTGTGGAGCAGCACGGAGCCATGCAGGGGAGCGAAACTGTCCGTGTCGGAAGGTACTGCCAAGCAGAAGGAAAACGAAGCGAAGCAGGAGGAGCGGCAGGAAGTCGGAGCATCCTCGTAGTACCAAAGAAGCTGGGAAACTCACCCCAGGGGACCCAGTGGAGGGAAGGGGGATGTCGGGTTATGGAACCGTCTGAGGGAAAGACAGCAAACATGTCGAAGTTTGAAGGTGTCTCAACGAAACAAGGACGGATAGCGGAACTGGCGAAAGAAGCTCCGGACATGGCCATGAGTCTGTCCCACCACATGGACCTGGAATGGTTCATGGAGGCTTATCACAAGACCCGCAAGGACGGGGCCGTGGGAGTAGATGGACAGACCGCCCGAGACTATGAGGAGAATCTACTTGAGAATCTCAAGGGTCTCATAAACCGGGCAAAATCTGGAAGCTACCGTGCTCCTGCCGTGAGGCGGACATATATTCCGAAGGACGCAAAGGGCAAGGAGACTCGCCCAATCGGGATTCCCACCTTCGAGGATAAAGTACTCCAGCGGGCTGCGGTAATGGCTCTAGAGCCGGTTTACGAGCAGGACTTCCTGGACTGCTCGTATGGGTTCCGGCCGGGACGCTCTGCCCATCAGGCAATAGGCACATTGCGAGAAGGCCTGATGGCAATGGGAGGTGGATATGTCATTGACTTGGATATCCGGAGGTACTTTGACACCATCGACCACGGCCATATTCAAGAGATCGTTCGCCAACGGGTACGTGACGGGGTGCTGCTGCGACTCATCGGAAAGTGGTTGAATGCGGGGGTGATGGAAGAGAACTACCTGACCTACCCGGAAAGCGGCGTACCACAAGGTGGGGTTGTCTCCCCCATTCTCAGCAATATTTATCTGCACGAAGTGTTGGACAATTGGTTTGAGGAGGTGGTGAAAGCGTATCTTTATGGCAAGGCCTTCATGATCCGTTTTGCAGACGACGCCGTTCTGGTTTTTGAGCGTCGAGATGATGCGGAGCGGGTAATGGCGGTGCTGCCAAAGCGCTTTGAGAAATATGGCTTGAAGCTCCACCCTGAGAAAACACGGCTGCTTTCGTTTAAGCGGCCGGACAGCGGCGGAGTCGAGAGCGATAAGCCAGAGACGTTTAACTTCCTGGGATTCACCCACTTTTGGGCCAAATCGCGCCGGGGTTTCTGGGTTATCAAGCGCAAGACAGCTCGAGACCGCTTCTGCCGCTCCTTGAGACGACTGAACCAATGGTTCCGAAAAGTCCGGCATCGGCCTATTGCCGAGCAGCACAAAATCCTTTGCTCAAAAGTGCGTGGTCACATTCAGTATTATGGGATCACCGGCAACAGTGATGCGACAAGCCGTTTCGTATACTACGTACGGCGCTGCTGGCAGAAGTGGTTGGGACGCCGATCTCATGCGTCTCGCCGCACCTGGGAATGGTTCAATGCTCTGAGCAAGCGGTTCCCCCTGCCGGTGCCGAAGACGATGCACTCATGCTGACGTCACGTGGCAAATCCATAACCCGAGGAGCCGGATGCGTCAATCGCGCATGTCCGGATCTGTGGGAGCCCCGGGGAGGCAACGACCCGGGGCCACCCGGCC
>JAAYUJ010000403.1 GCA_012517775.1 Deltaproteobacteria bacterium | reverse complement strand
GGCATTTCAGAGCGGTGCGGACGGTGTGCTCGTGGGCGGGTGACACGTCGGAGACTGCCATTACCTGTACGGTAATTACATGACCATCAAACGGATCCGATTCTTACAAGAACTCCTGGACTTTGTCGGCATGGGCGGAAGGCTCCATTTGGCTTGGATTTCTTCGGCGGAGGCCCAGAAATTCGTCCAAGTGGTAACCGAATTTACCCAGAAAATAAAGGACATGGGTCCCAGTCCTCTGCTGGCTTTGTCTCATGGTCGTCCCGGCCAGGGGTTTGAGGCCTCTCAGACAACGGAACGAAGCCCTGGGGCCGGTTGGTTGCAAGAAACCCTGGAGAAACCGGACGAGAGGGGAGATCACTCGAGCATGAGGGAGCAGATACGCACATGGCTCCATGAGGGAGAACTGGATGTTTTTCTGGGGTTCAAGGAAATCGAGGGACATCCTCTGCCGTATTTATTCTCCAAGGCAAGTCTGGAGGAAGTCGATGCGTTGATCATCGAAGCACCGCGTTATCCGCTGGAGACCATGGTTGCAACAATGGTCAATTCGCAGCCGGGAATCAAACTGGGCGTCCAGGGCGACGAGACGACACGGAAGGCACTCAATGTCCTCTCCGTATGGAATCAGGTAAGTCCGGAGAGTGTCAGGGTTCTCGATCCGGCGGATTTCACATCGGAGGCGACAGGCCGGGGACGTTCGCCTGAATCTTCCGAACCAGGCCCAGTGAAGCTGCAACTGGGTCTGGACAGTTGCATGGGGATAGAGTCGGTTCATGCGATGGATCAGGATGACCGGATCAAACGATGGATGTACGAATTCCAGAAGTGCATCAAGTGCTATGGTTGCCGTAACGTCTGCCCGGTTTGCTTTTGCAAGGAATGCAGCCTGGAACATCAGGATCTGATTTCCACCGGTACCGTTCTGACAGAGGTCCCCATTTTCCACCTCGTGCGAGCGGTCCACATGGCGGGTCGGTGCATCGACTGCGGCATGTGCGAACAGGCCTGCCCGGCGAACATCCCCCTCAGGCTTCTCTATCGAAAGGTCAATGCCATCGTCCAGGAGCTCTTCGACTACGAAAACGGCGTCTCAAGCGATCAACCCCCTTTCAGCATCCTGGGGGATAAAGTTGTCCTTGAGCCCAAACCCATTCAGTGACGTTTTCCGACTTTATTGACAAAGGATGGAACAGATGGACTACAAGATCATTCCTTCAGTATGCTCATACTGCGGAACCGGCTGCGGAGTCCTTTTCAAGGTCCTGAACGGCCGCCTTGTCGGGACCCTGCCCAACAAGACACACCCCGTCAATCAGGGCAAGCTGTGCATCAAGGGCTGGAACCTGCACGAATACATCACCAGTTGCTTGCGCCTCACATCCCCCCTGGTCAAGGTAAAGGGGCGTTTCCACAAGGCCACGTGGGACGAAGCGATTCAGGTGGCGGCGGACCATTTCACATCCATCGTGGACAAATATGGCCCTGACAGCGTAGGAGTTCTTGTTTCGGCCAAGATGACCAACGAAGAGAACTTCCTCGCTCAGAAATTTGCACGTGCCGTCATCGGGACCAACAACGTCGATCACTGTGCACGTCTCTGACACTCCCCGACAGTGGCAGGTCTTGCCGCTGCTTTCGGAAGCGGAGCCATGACGAACTCCATCGGTGAAATTGAAGATGCGGGATGTGTCTTTATCATTGGTTCAAACACGACGGCCTGTCACCCCCTCATCGCCAGCCGGGTGTACAAGGCTAAGGAAAAGGGCGCCAGGCTCATCATTGCGGACCCACGACGCATCCAGCTCAGCCGCTTTGCTGATCTTGCCGTCACTCACAGATTGGGCACCGATGTGGCGCTTCTCAACGGCATGATGAATGTCATCCTCCGCAACGGATGGCATGCCAAGGACTATATTGAGAAGCGGACGGAGGGATTCGACGATCTAACCAAGACGGTGGAATCGTATACACCGGAAAGAGTAGAGATCATTACCGGGGTCCCGGCTGGCGACATCGAGCGGATGGCTGAACTCTATTCCAGGAACAGCCCGGCAGCGATCCTTTACACCATGGGGATCACGCAGCACGCCACCGGTGTAGATAACGTGAAATCCTGCGCCAATCTCGCCATGCTCTGTGGGAATGTGGGCGTTCCCAGCAGTGGTGTGAATCCGCTTCGGGGGCAGAACAACGTCCAGGGGGCGTGTGACATGGGAGGGCTGCCCAACGTATTTCCCGGATACCAGGCCGTCACCGATCCCAACATCAACGAGACCTTTTCCAAAGCCTGGGGAAAGGATCTGCCGAAGCACATCGGCATGACCATTCCGGATATGGTCTCCGCTATACTGGATGGAAAGCTCAAGGCACTCTACGTCATCGGAGAAAACCCCAAGATGAGTGAACCGGATCGAATTCATCTGGACCATGCCCTGAAGAAACTTGATTTCCTGCTCGTTCAGGATCTATTTCTTTCGGAAACGGCACAGGTGGCCGATGTAGTCTTTGCCGCCGCATCTGTTGCGGAAAAAGATGGCACCTTCACAAACACCGAACGCCGGTGCCTGAGAATCAACAAGGCTATCGAACCCATCGGAGGCACACTCCCCGACTGGGAAATCATCTGCAGGCTCTCATCCGCGATGGGCTATCCCATGGAATATGAAAGCCCGGAAGCCATCTTCGAAGAGGTCAGGAGACTCGCTCCCAGGCTTTATGGGGGCATGACCTACGAGAGACTCGGAATCAACGGCCTCATGTGGCCCTGTCCCACCACGGACCATCCGGGCACCCCTTACGTTCACAAGGACGCCTTCGCACGAGGCAAGGGGAAATTCCATGCCATCGAGTACCTGGCGCCGGTGGAAGTTCCCGACGATGAGTATCCGTTCTCTCTCACCACCGGCCGTATGTTCTGCCATTATCACTCAGGGACAATGACCCGGGTCTCCCCCCATCTCGATGCTGAACAACGAAGAGGTTACGTGGACATCCACCCCAGTGACGCGGAAAAGATCGGGGTGAAGAATGGAGACATGCTTCTGGTTTCTTCAAGGAGAGGCCAGATCGAGGCACCCGCAAGGATTCGAGACAACATCAATCCCGGGACCGTCTTCGTTCCAATGCACTTTGGCGGCCGGCCGGCCAATGTGCTCACCAGCTCCAAGGCTTTCGACCCCATCGTGAAGATACCCGAGTTCAAGGTGAGCGCGGTCAAAATCGAAAAACTTCAGGAGGCATGAGGACAAGACTGGTTTGCTTTTCCATGTTTTCAGGACTCCCTCCGCCCCTCCGGGGCACCCCAAGCGATGAATTGGTCTCAAGGCGACCTGATTTGCAGGTCGGGTTTCTAACCCTGTATCCCATTGTCAGGAATGGAATTCCGACCTGCGAGTAGTGGAGTCATGGACTTTTCAGAACAGTCCTTCATGCCCTTTCGGGGCACCCCAAAAAGATGAAAAGTGGCTTTATAGGTCGGGTTTCCATACTCGATATGCGATCGTCGGGTTTAGAATCCCGACCTACAGGCAGCGAACCGAAGAACTTTTCGTAACAGTTGCACGTTGGGAAACTGTCTTCGAAGCCCTCCGAATGCCGCAGAACGATTTATGAGACGGTCTTAAGAAGGCTTGCTCCCGGCAGGCGTCTTTTTTTGACCTTCCAGGTTGTGCGGGGTGTCTGAAGGAGTGAGTCGTCTATTCGGAATGAGGCCGCAGCATTTCTGTGTTTCGGCTTTTCCAGAAGGAGGAATAGGGCTGCAAATCGTCCATTTTGGCGCTATTTACCGCGTCTGCCGCTCCTATGGGTTTTCGCCGCCTGGCCTGTTTTCACCCTGCACATTGGATTGCGCTTCAGACGGCAGATGATAGGCAAACAAAAAAAGCCCCATGGATATGCAAAGTGTGAGGCAGGCCAATGTGAAACCGAGGGATTCCCCCTGCCATAAGCCCACAAACCAGCGATAGAACCGATCCATCATCACGTTCATCTTTCCGCCGATCACTTCCAAATCATGCCTGTACCTCTTTGAGTGTTCAAAGTCGTGAATGAGCTCGCTGTGGGAAGTGTGTTCGGCTGTCAGATATATCAGAGCGGCACTGCCCAAACCAAAAAACAGAATGGCAGCGGAAATGACGTACAGGCGGGTTCGCAGATTGGTGGTTTTCCATTCCATTTGGGGCTGTTTTCCGCGCCTCCCTCTTTTTCTCCATTAGTCGGCGGATATCGGGACCTGTCTCTATTCAATCCGACATGTCCGCAAACGAGGACGGAGCGGCCTCGTCGTAATGCCTCCTGGCCATCCTTGAGGCCGGATGCGCCTGCTCCTTTGATGGCCGGCTCCGTCCTTGCGTCTTTTCGCCCGCCCCACTGCGAAGCTCAGAAGTGGTGGACCACACGGAAGTTGAATCGCTGCCCTTCGGGCCGATTTTCCGCCAGTGTCTCGAAGTAGATATTCAGAAAAAAATGGGTGTCCTTTGACAGGTGGAACAACAAGCCGGGCCCGATGCCCAGGACCTGTTCGCGGCTTCCCGACAGGTCATGGCCGTCCACCTCGGTGTCGGTGATCTGCTTGAGGTAATAACCGTTTATTCCCGCCCTGAGCCTCTTGGCAATGATTTCATAAGAAGTGGCAAAATTCAGGTGGATGGCCTGCCCCGCCCGGCTGTCGTCGGCTCCAACGTAAGCCCTGTTGGGATCACCATTTTCCGCGTTCCAGAGGTAGTGGATCCTGGTTGTGACTTCCCATCGTGGGGTCAGGAAGAGGGTAGCAGCCCAGTATGGATTGAAAGAGAAGAAATTGCTCCCGGGATTGACTTCCCTTTCGGTGCTGTATTTTCCGGTTGGAAAGATCATCTGGAACTCGATGCGGTGCATGAAAAGAGGACCACACTTCCCCATAATGGGGTCCCACTGGAGAAAAGGGCCAACCAGGATGTCGCCGAATCCGGCACCATTATCCTGTGGGAAAAAACGGTTTCCGCTCCCATAGCTCAAGTCGGTCCCCACAATGGGGAGGATGAAATCGAGACCCCACTTGCCACCCAATAGCAGGCACTGGTTGGACTGATAGATGAGCTGTGAAAGACTGACAAAAACGTTCAACTCCTCATCGGCAAAAGGCGGCAGGGCATCGTCGCCGTTCTTGTCGGTCAGCCTGTCCCCCCTGATGTATTGAAAGTACTGAGAGAAGTATAAACCCGGGCCGGACGGCGGTCCGCCATCGAGAAAGCTTGTGAATCCAAGATTGACGGAAGGCAGATCATAGGCCCTGGCAGCTGGAAGCCCCGCCGACAAAAGAAAGACCGCAAAAACCGCAGCATGGAGCAATCGGAATGCACTTCGCCTGAGATGATACTGTTTCATGAGCCCCTCCCTTATATTCAGCCGACATAAACCCAAGGCGCCATCTCCGTTCGCTAACGCAGTGAGGAGAGGAAGATGAAACCGGCTGCACATTCGGGCCGGAGACGACGCATACACTGTACACAGGAAAACAATCGTGACTGACTGAGGTTGTGCGTCAGTCTGACTCTTCTTCGTTTCTTCGTGTCCTTCGCGGTGAGAGAATATCTGACTGCAACGGTGCCGGTCGATTCTCTTCACTATCGTCCGGATTCTCCTTTACTCTCCTGGCTTGCTCAATCAACTCGATGAGGGTGTCCATCTTCGGCCGTGGTCTCTCGTGGAAGCACCTTTCCCACTCCTCCTCGCTCAAGTATGATTTCAGAAATGACTCCACGGGAAAGCGCGCCTGCCAGCAGTAGATGATCCGCCCGCAGGGAATGCGTCCCTGTTCCCTCCGGCAATAGGCAAACTTTACTTGCCCTCCGAGCTTCGGGCAGCGTATTTCCAGTTGATCGACCATGGCATTCATTCCGTTGCCTCCATTAAGCATCGAGAAAAACGGGCTTCAAGGATTCGTGCCGCGCAGATTCGTTGGCTCCAT
>JAAYUJ010000402.1 GCA_012517775.1 Deltaproteobacteria bacterium | reverse complement strand
TCCGGCCGCTCGAGATCGAAGCTCAACGTTCCCCAGTCCGCCTGGTGGCTGCGGCGTGGGTCGGGGTGTTCGAAAAGCGGCGTCCCGTCAAAGAGAGACAATCCGTGTTCGTCTCTTGGGAAATGGGACGGCACCCAGTCCATGATCACGCCAAGACCGGCCTGGTGCGCCGCATCCACGAAACAGCGGAAATCATCAGGTGTCCCATAGCGCGACGTGGGGGAGAAGTACCCCGTGACCTGATAACCCCATGAGGCGTCAAGGGGATGCTCCGTCAGGGGCAGGATCTCGATGTGCGTATACCCCATCCCGGCTGCGTAGGGGATCAATTCCTGCGCAAGCTCACGATAGCCAAGCCACCGCTCGTGTGGTGGCTCCCCGGAAGCCTTTTGGCGCCAGGATCCGAGATGAACTTCGTAGATCGCTATGGGGGCGTCTCGCCGCTGCCGATTGTGCCGCCCGGCCATCCAATCTGCATCGCTCCACGCGTAGCGGCCAAGGTCCCAGACGATGGAAGCGGTGCTCGGGCGCAGTTCGGACGCAAAGCCGAATGGATCGCTCCTGGCCGTCACGGCCCCAATGCCGGACAGGATCTCGTACTTGTAGGGAGCACCCATGGGCAGTCCGGGAACAAAGAGTTCCCACAAACCTGAATTCTCCCGCGGGCGCATGGGGTGTCGGCGGCCGTCCCACTGGTTGAAATCCCCGATGACACTGACGCTCCTTGCATTGGGAGCCCACACGGCGAAGCTCACTCCCCTGATGCCCTCGTGCTCGACGAGATGCGCACCCAGTACGGCATAAAGGCGATGGAGGTCCACCGCAGAATTCTCCGCAACCTGCATCAGGTGGAGATCGGGATCTTTAATAAAGGGTGGAAAGCTGTATGGGTCATGAGCCAGGTAAGCCTGGCCCCGGGGGAGTGTCACTCCCAGCTGATAGGGGAAGAAATCGGTCTCACCCTCGAATACCACCTCGTAAAGGCCTTCAGGGTGTATCCGCTGCATGGGTACCGGCAGAGGCCGGGAGAGAGCCTCGGGGAGCAGGGGGTCAGTCTCCGGCGATTGCTCTAAACCGGGTGTCTGCTGTATGGCGGGTGCAGCCTGGGATTGTGATTCCCCAGGGGGAAAAGGCAAGCCATGGTCTCCACCGGGGCGGATCATCTCCGGCCACTCGCCGGCAGAGAAGGTGTTTTCGACGTCATTGATTCCAGGCGGAGATCCGGAGGCTTCGAAATGAGCCGCTTCTTTCTCAGGTTTGAGATCTTGGGCTTCATTGTCCATATCCAGCCGATGGATTGACACACTCTCGGCCTCCGGCACAAAAGCTCGGATTACTATGGCGGATTCCTCTTCACCTCCGACAAGATGGGGTCCGATGAGATCCAGGAGTCTCTCCCTGGGGACGGGCGAGGCGGCCCTCACCGTTTCAGCGGCAAACCGGAGGGCGGCTTGGATACCCTCATGGGAGAGGGAAGGATGGGCCTCGATGATCTCTTCCGTGGCTTCGCCACGAGCCAGTCTCTCCAGTATTTCATCCACGGTGATGCGTGTACCCGCAATAACGGGTTGGCCCGCCATCACCGCCGGGTCTGAGACAATGAGCTTCTCCTTCATATCATCCTTCTGCTGAACGCTCTGTCAGGCCGCCTCTAGCGGGGAAGGCATCGAAGGGCCGTTCCCCTGTGCACTCATTTCGAAGGGCAAGGAGGAGGATGCTGGTATTTTCTCAACAGGCAGGTCGGGATTCCAATCCCGACACTTCTTGCGCCAGGGTGTCGGGTATGGAGACCCCGACCTGCAAAGCTGTCGCTGCCTGGACTAATTCAGAAGTTGCAGATGCTACACTTCAAAGGTTAGACGTTCACTCTCAGCTACTCAAAAATCGTGGGTCAGGATTTCCTTCGCGCGGCGGCAGATTTCAATTCCGTAGTCCGTCCATCTTCCGTGGCCCCAGTAGCGGAAGCAGCTGGTCTCAGCCGCCAGCAAATGGAAAAGAGCGTTGCGATAGTGATGCTCCCAGGTGGGGACACCGCCTCGCGTGGCCTTTTCATGAAACAGTGCGCTGGTCCGTTCCAGGGGACCGGTCACACTCTCATAACCAAACAGCCAGGAGACATCGTTCGTCCAACTCGATCCTTCCAGGTGGAACGTCGGGTCTTCATCGCAAAGCTCCCGCAAAACGCGATCGAGTTTTTCGGCCCCGTCGCCCGGCTTGCAGCGATCCCAGATACGCTTCTGACGGGCCGGTTGGACAACGGGAAAATGCTCCTCCTTCCAGCCGGAAGCAAACAGGTACTCAAGGTATTCGGTAGCAGTGACCAGCGGCACGTCCGACCACGATGCCTCGCGCACCACCTGTAAGTACTTGTGGGGGAATTCGTCCATCATTACATGGCCGTTTTCCCCGTCAGCGATCTGGGTAACCATGGGCAGGATCCGAGACCCGAAATAATCCCACCGTGACTGGGTTGAGGCCTCGTCGTAAGCCTGCATCTGACCGATGAGCTTGGTATCGCTGCCTCCCGTCTTGATGAGGCAGGTGATGCCGATTTCCTCCCCTTGGGAATTGCGGCAGACAAGCCGATTGGGGATATGCAGCCACTGGGAACCCCACCCGTCATGCGGCCGTTCAACCGAATGCTCCTGAACGATCATGTAGAGGTAACCGCACTCCTTGATGGACTTCACCATTTCGTAGGCAAGGTCAGGATGATTCGGGAGGGCCAGCTCGGAAGGCACAAACCCGCGAACCCGGCTCAATGCCTCCAGGCCGAAGATGGCTCCGAAATGGTGCTGCCAAGCCTTGATGTGCAACCGGTAGTCGCGTGGAGGAGTAGATGGAGCCACTGCGTGACCCCAGGTGGTTCCCAGCCATTCCAAGCAGCGTCGGTATCGCGGATCAGATGTGACGGTCATCAGTGAATCAAAGACATCGTGTGCCGCCATCTGGCGCAGGCCATGAAAGAGTGTGCCGGTGAAATCCAGGAGGATGCGGGGGTTCTTACCCTCCTCCACCAACTGGGGAATATACTCTCCCATCCTTTTGTAGCACCATCGGTAAACTCCGGCGTTGTGCCGATCTTCCTCGTAGGGACTCTCCTGGAGAAACTGAAGGTAGCCTACCATCGGCTCCACGCTCATATCGCTTCCCCGGCCCGGTCCTCCTGCGGGGATAATGGGCTGATGCATGTGAAGGGCGACCGCGCAGCAGCCTCGTGCCCGACCGAAATCAATGCCGCTTTCGTGGAGGAATACGCTGCTCCCCCGGCTACGTCCAATCGCTTCTTCAATCAGTCCTTCCTGCCCACAGATGTTGGGCAGCCCGTTGATGTATTCCGGCAGTTCGTTCATATTCCTTACAAAATAGCTTTCGGCGTCAAAAATACAGTGTGCAGCGACTCGGGATTCCATCCCCGACAAGAGCACTTTGGATATGGGATCCCGCATGCTCCTGATATCTCCGAAGTCGGAATCGTTCATCAGAAGTCATGTTTGATGATCTCTTCCAACCGCCGGCATATCTCCCGCCCGTAATCGGTCCACAATCCCTGTCCCCAATAACGATAACAGCTCGTCTGGGAGGTGAGCAAATGGAAAAGGGCATTGCGATATCGGTGCTCTTTACTCGAAATTCTCTTCTTCAGCACCTTTTCGTTGAAGAGGGAGCTTACCTTCTCCATGGGGCCGAGCAGGTTTTCGTAGCCTCGCACCCAGGACAGATTATTCGTCCAACTGCCCCCTTCCATGTGAAAGCGATGATCTTCCTTCTTGATCTCCTCGATGACCCGATCCATCTTCTCTCGCCCCCCGCCGGGTTTGAATCGGTCCCAGATGGGCTTCTGCATGATGGGTTGAAGGACAGGAAAATCATCCTCCCTGATGCCCAGAGAGAAGAGGTACTCCAGGTACTCACTCACGTTAACCACCGGCACATCGGTGCCGGAAGACTGCCGAATCACCTCCATATACTTGGGAGGAAACTCGTTCATCATCACGCCTCCATTCTCACCGTCGGAAATCTGCGTGACCAGCGGCGGAATCCGCCTGCTTCCGAGGGAATGGCGGGAAAGCCCGAGGGCCTCGTAGTAGGGCTGCATCTGGCCGATGAGCTTCGTGTCGCTGCCCTGTGTCTTGATGATGGCGATGATGCTTGCCGATTCGCCATTCGAGCTCCGACAGATAAGGCGGTGGGGGATGTGTTTGTACTCGGGTCCCGACCCGTTCTCAGGCCGCTCCACGGAGTGTTCCTGCACCAGCACCCACTGAAACCCACAGTCCTTGAGAGTCTTCACAAATTCGTAGGCCACGTCCGGGTGGTTGGGGAGGGCCATTTCCGATGGGGAGAAGCCGCGCACACGGCTCAAGGCTTCGAGACCAAAAATCGCAGCAAAGTGATTCTGCCATGACTGGACATGGAGTCGATAATCCTGGACGGGCGTCGAAGGAGCGACCGCATGTCCCCAGGGAGCGCCAAGCCATTCCACAGCGCGGCGGTAATGGGGGTCACAGGTGATCGTCTTCAGATGGTCGATGACGTCATGGGCTCCCATCCGGCGCAGACCGTGCAGCAGCGTTCCCGAGTATTCAAGCATTACCCGCGGTTGCTTGCCTTCACCCATCAACTGCGGAATAAACTCACCCATCCGCCTGTAACACCAGAGAAACACCGGAGCATTGTGGTTGTCACCGATATGTTGATTGTCCATCATGTACTTGAGGTTGCTGATGATTTCCGCCGTGTGCAGGTCACTTCCACCCGCTGGAATCAGTGGCTGGTGCATATGCAGGGCAATGGCACACGCGCTTCGAATGCGTCCGAAATCAATGCCGGACTCATGCAAGTATATGGTTTTGTTTTCATTGTTCTGCATGACCTTGATGCATTCTTCCTCGGCACCGGAGATATTGGGCAATGTGTTTATGGTTTCAGTCAGTTCGATCATACCGGCGTTCAACTCCTTCTACTTGTGGCGAATATAATCATAGATGGCGAGGTACCTTGCGCCAGGGTGATTCCAGGAGAAATCGTATCGCATTCCATTTTGCATGAGGGTGCGGAACTGATCGGGAAAAAGATACCAAAGGCCGATGGCACGATCCAGAGCCGACTCGATGGCTGCATGATCGGTTTGATGAAAAACGTAGCCATTGCGTTCTTCCACAGGTTTATCCGAGTAGTCCCGGTCAAAAATTGTGTTTACGAGTCCGCCGACGGCCCGCACAATGGGCACGGTACCGTACTTGAGGCCTATCATCTGAGGCAGCCCGCACGGTTCGAACATGCTGGGCATGATGAGCATGTCAGCCCCTGCGTAAATGAGGTGAGAGAGTTCCTCGCTGTAACTCAATTCGAGGTGACAGTCCGGGTTGTCGTTAAGGTGATGCTTGAGCTGCCAGAAATAGGCATTGATGTGCGGTTCGGGGCTGGTTCCCAGAAGCACGAACTGGGCGCGATTCTGTTCGAGGCAGTAAAACAGCGTGTGCCGCACCAAGTGCAGGCCCTTCTGCATGTCCAGACGTCCCACGTATGCGATGATGGGCTTGTAGTCATTTCGAAGCATGAGCCGGTTGCGCAGGGCCTCCTTATTGCCGTATTTGTCCTGGATCGTATCGACGTTGTAGCGTGAGGGAATGTAGCCGTCTATTTCCGGGTTCCACACGTCATAGTCGATGCCGTTGAGTACCCCATCAAACTTGACCTGGTGGGTTTGCAGCGTTGGTCCCAGTCCAAAGCCCTGGTCCGTTGAGCGAGCCTCCCATGCGTGATGTGGTGAGACCGTGGTCACGAAGTTGGCGTATACGATTCCGCCCTTCATCAGATTTACGGCCCCGGGGTTGAAATTGTCCCGCATCTTTTCGTAGCGCATGAAGTACTCCGGACGGCCGAGACCGGTTAACCAGAGCACATCCATACCCGTGACACCCTGATGTTTGAAGTTATGAATGGTGTAGCAGATGCGCTGGTCCCACATGCCCGCATCCTTGTATACCTCGTAGAGCAGCACCGGTACAATACCGGTCTGCCAGTCATGGCAGTGAATGATCTCCGGGCGCCGATTGCTCTTGAGAAGGAACTCCAGAGCGGCCTTGCTGAAGAAGGTGTAACGCCTGACCTCGTCCAGATACCCGTAGAAGCCTCCCCGATTGAAGAAATTGTCCTGAGAGTGCGGCTCGATAAAATAGCAGTGCAAGCCGTAAACCTCGCCGTGCCAGACGGAAGTGTGAATCGCACCGCCATGCCAGGGCACCCAAAGGTCGTCATAGACCTTTGTCAATCCCCAGATTTGATCATATCGCATGCAGTCATACTTGGGCAGGATGATCTCCACGTGGTTGCCCCGCACCTGCAGTTCGCGGCTCAGACCGTAAACCACGTCGCCAAGTCCGCCCACCTTGGCCACTGGTGCGCATTCGGAGGCGATTTGAACGATATACATAATTCTGTCTCCCATTTCGGCTCTGGCGCGAGAGGAAGCGGAACTTCCACGAGCTCAGTCCGACGATATCTTCAGACCATCATTCTCCCGAAAGTGCATGACGTCTACTGAGTGCAGGAGATCCTTGCAGGCTCGTGCAAGCACATTCTGCCTCCACTCTTTGCCGTTTGGAGTCGAAGAGGTCCTTACTGCATGGAGTTGCGGAACGTAAAGAACCCGCGGCTTTCTGAGCGTCCTACAGGTCTGGAGCGGATGCGCTTTTGCAGGAATGACGAAAAAGGGCAAAGAGCCAGTCTTCAGACAGCCTCCCGGGTCCCTTCCCCGCCCTGCCGATTCAGATCATGCAGGGCAGAAAGCTCCGAGTCTTCACGCTTTAGGAGAATCACCCCCAGGGGAGGCAAAGTGAGCATAAGGGAATGTGGGCGGCCTTGAGCAGGCCTGGATTCCGATGGGACGCCATGGTAGTTTCCCACACCACTGCCGCCATAGCATGAAGCGTCACTATTTATCAGTTCACGGTAAAAGCCCGGCTCGGGTACTCCAATAACATAGCCCTCGCGAGGCACCGGCGTAAAATTGGCGGCTACCACGATAAAGTCCGAAGGGTCCCTCGCGCGCCGGATAAATGAGACGATACTGTGATCCACATCATGGAAGTCAATCCATTCGAAGCCTTCCCAGCTGAAATCCACTTCGTGCAGGGCCGGCATGGAAGAGTACAGTCTGTTGAGATCCTTCACGTACTGCTGCAGACTCCGGTGAGATTCGTAATCGAGAAGCATCCAATCCAATTCTCTAGCATAATCCCATTCGTTCCACTGACCGATCTCACCGCCCATAAACAGCAGCTTCTTGCCGGGGTGTGCATACATGAAACCATAGAGAGCGCGCAAGTTGGCGAACTTCTGCCAGTAGTCGCCGGGCATCTTGGAGAGCATCGAACCTTTCCCATGCACCACTTCGTCGTGGGAGAACGGCAGGATGAAATTCTCAGTGAAGGCATAGATCATGGAAAAGGTTAAATGGTGATGATGATACTTCCGATGAACTGGCTCCTTTTGCATGTAATCGAGAATGTCATGCATCCATCCCATATTCCATTTCATGTCGAACCCCAGCCCGCCAACGTAGACCGGTCGGGACACCAGGGGCCAGGCGGTGGATTCCTCCGCGAACGTCAGCACATCCGGATGGTGCTCATGCACCAGTTCATTGAAGCGCTTGAGAAAGGCAACAGCTTCAAGGTTTTCGCGACCCCCATACTTGTTGGGAATCCATTCGCCCTCCTTGCGGGAGTAATCGAGGTAGAGCATGGATGCAACTGCGTCCACGCGGAGGCCGTCAATGTGATACTTATCAAGCCAGAAGAGAGCGTTGGAGAGCAGGAATGCTCGCACCTCGTTCCGGCCGTAGTTGTAGATGAGAGTTCCCCAGTCCTGATGCTCGCCCTGGCGAGGGTCGGAATGCTCGTAGAGAGATGTGCCGTC
>JAAYUJ010000401.1 GCA_012517775.1 Deltaproteobacteria bacterium | reverse complement strand
GTCGGTTCTTGCCGCATTGCTCTCTCACGCGCGGTGTTTCGTGGGCAGTGATTCCGGGGTGAGCCATCTTGCAGCGGCAGTCGGCATTTCGACTCTGGTCATCTTCGGTGTCTCGGATCAGCGGGTATGGGCGCCATCGGGTGAGGCCGTAATGGTTGTGAAGGACTATTGGGATGAAACGGATGTTTTCGAGTGGTCTTCGATGGACGGCCGAGATTTCCCAACAGCCGGATGCGCTCAGGCTGTTTTGGAAAAGTGGATCTGAACGGGACGGCGGGTTTCCATTCGGTCGAGCCGTATTCAAAACAGAGTCTTAGGGAGGTGAAACACGGAAGGCGGATCGCCAACAGTGCCAAAAAGGGTATGCTGGAGACGCGGATTGTGGAGGAGGTCCCTTCCTTCCCCCGAAATGGAAACACGACCGTCCTCAATGAGATAGGCCACATCTGCCATATGCAGTATCCTGCGAACATGCTGGCCAGCTATGACAAGTGTGATCCCCACCTCTTTCAAGGAACGGAATGTATCGGAGAATCTCTTGAAAACCCTCGGGCTGAGCTCTTGAAAGGGATCGTCCAGAAGGAGCAACCGCGCACCGCTCATCAATCCCCTTGCCAGGGTCACCATCCGTTGCTGGCCCCCGCTCAGAATTCCCGCTCGAACGTCCTTCTTTTCCCGCAACTCGGGGAGGAGGTGGAAAATCATCTCGAGGCGCTCCGGAATTGCACGCCTGTCAAGATATGCTCCAATTTCCAGGTTCTCCAGGACGCTCATCTCCTGGAAAACCCGCATACCCTCCGGTACGTAAACCACTCCCCGCTCCACAATCTCCCAGACTTGCAAGGATTCAATGGGGGTTCCGGCGAAGGAGATGCGGCCTTCCGACGGTTTCAGAAGTCCCGCGACAGTTTTTAGAATGGTAGTCTTGCCGGCACCATTGGGTCCGACCAGAGCGCCGATCTGGCGGACTCCAACCTGGAGAGACACCTGGTTCACTACCCTGGCAGTCCCGAAGCAAACGGAGACACTCTGGAGGGCAAGGAGAGGGTCGGGGTGAGATGTGTCCGTCACTGGGGTTCCCGATCACGGAATGATCTCAGGTTAATGGCTTTGATGGCCGTATTCTCTTCATAAGCAGGTCGGGATTCCAATCCCGACAGCGTTTACATCCCGATGTCGGGTATGGAAACCCGATCTACGAAGCGGCAGTGACCGGGACTTATTGAAAAGTCTTTGATGGTCTGCATACTTGCGGAGGGAGACTCTAAAAGCAATATAGCAACTGCGGGACGATCACGCATAGAGTCCCTTAATGTTTCGGTGGAGCTCTTTCGTCTTTTCCATGCGAGCCCTGTCACGCTCCATGGCAATTTCCGTTAATTCTTCGTGGAGGGGCAGAAGGTCCGGGTGTTCATAAGGCATACCCGATCGGTGTGCCTCAATGAGGGAGCGATAGATGGAAATCATCCTTGAGATCAGCCGGACTGCATATTCCCTCCCCTGAACCTTGAGGGTGTGCAGACCCAAGTCCATATAATCCCAAAGCTCCTGACCGGTGATCACAAATGCGACGTTAGGGTGGTGACGGATTCGGTTATTGATGGATTCAATTTCGGCGTCCTTGTGTCCGCGCTGCGTGAGGACCTTGCGTCTCTGTTCGTCGGTGAGAAGGCAGAAACGCAGGCAACTGCCGCTTCTGTCCGGCCAGCCCTCGTATTCCACGATCTCGTTGCCGTCTTCATCGGTGTGGATGCGTTTGATATAC
>JAAYUJ010000400.1 GCA_012517775.1 Deltaproteobacteria bacterium | reverse complement strand
GACCTCCGAGGAGACGCTGTATGCCGTATGGTATCGAAGTGGTGAACGCCGTCTCACCTCCCGCGTTGACGGCGATCTTCCCCAGTCCCGCCCAGACGGTTGTCGCATAATTGGCACCCATGGCAATGAACGCGCCCGCCAAGATCGCCAGGGCAAACATCCGGTAAGGACCCAGCGCCGCCTTGGCGATGCCGACATTCTCTGCTTTGGTCGCCATGTCCTTGGGTATTAATGCATCAAAAGAAAGACCGTTGCTCATAATCATCCCTCCTGTCATTTAGAAGTGCAATTCCTGTTCCCCGAAAACAAAAAAGCCTACCTGCAGAGGCGCAGTTCACCTCTTGCGGTAAGCTCCCAGCCTTCAACAAAGCGCTCCATGAACCAGATAAAGCATTCCATTTCAGTTGCCGGTAACAGTGTGCATTCGAGCGATTCGCGTCCACCGCAGCAGGCGCACTCAGATCTCACATGCCATGAAGAATGCAGTCGATGAGGGCAGATCCCGGACGATCAGCAGATTTCTCGGCTCAGACAAGTTCCCCCGTTGCCACCACCTCCTTTCGCACAAACCATTAGGCCCATGGAACAGCACAGACCTCAGACATCAACTTCCTCTCCCATCGGTGGGGGGTGAGAGGGGATGAAGAAGGTTTACGACCTGCAGCTAAGCGTTATGTCACAAGTACCATAGAAGATTTGTAAAAACAAGCACAAACTTTAATGATTTTGAGGACTTATGTTGGTTTAAACATATATCTAGTATGGCGCTCTATGAGGACGAGGAAGATGCAAGGTGAAAATAGGAGTGAATATCTTCACGATATTGGCTGGCGGCATAGCATCGCTCTGTTTATCAACTGCTGTCAAGCATGCTTCGAGATCGCCATGATTCAACGGGCCGTCGCAATGCCGGCAAATTGAATCATGGCGTTGAATACAGATCTAAATCCATTTCGTTCGGGGCAGAACCTCCTTCTTGTGAATGCAGGCATCCACGTTGCTTTCTTGTATAGGCGAGGGACAACCGCCTTGTGCCCACCCCGTGCCGGAGCCTCCTACTCTTCGCCGACCGCTTCAACCCTGACCGCACAGACCTTCAGGTCCGGGATCTTTGCCACAGGGTCCAAGGCGGAAATCGTGAGCTTGTTAGCGGCAGCCTCACTGAAATGGAAGGGTATGAAGACAACCCCCACATCAGTCATGTTGCCCACTGTGGCTTTTGCTTGGATCCTGCCGCGGCGTGAGATCACGCGGACCATGTCGCCATCGTCGATATGCAGCCTTTCCGCATCCTCCTGGTTGATCTCGATGAGACATTCCGGATAACGCTCATTCAGGCCGACCGAGCGGCGGGTCATGGTTCCCGTATGGTAATGATACAGGACCCTACCGGTGGTCAAAAGGAATGGATAATCCCGGTCAGGAAGCTCCGCAGGCGGAATCCATTCTATGGGGAAGAAGAGTCCTTTGCCCCGAATGAACTTGTCCTTGTGCAGGTACTTTGTTCCAGGATGGTCCTTGGTGGGACATGGCCACTGCAGCCCGCCGTTTACCAGGCGCCGGTAGTCCATGCCGGCATAAGAAGGCGTAACCGCCGCAATTTCCGCAAAGATGGCCTCGGCATTGGCATAGTTCATCGGATAACCCATGCGCGTGGCCAGATCGCAGAGGATCTCCCAGTCTGGACGGGCGTCCCCGGGCGGCTCCACGGCCTTTCGAACCAACTGGACACGCCGTTCGGTACTGGTGAAAGTTCCTTCCTTCTCCGCAAAACAGGCGGCGGGCAGCACCACATCGGCGAGCCTGGCCGTTTCCGTGAGAAAGATGTCCTGCACCACCAGAAAATCAAGGTTCTTCAGTCCCTCTTCCACGTGATGCTGATCGGGGTCGCTCATCATCGGGTTCTCACCCATGACGTAGAGGCTTTTGATTCTGCCTTCAGCGGCAGCGTTCACAATCTCCACAATGGTCAAACCGGCATTATCGGGAAGAACTGGAACACCCCAGGCTTCGGCCATCTTACTGCGCATTTCTTCCGAGGACACGGCCTGGTAACCCGAATAGACAACGGGGAGCGCCCCCATATCGCAGGCCCCCTGGACGTTGTTCTGTCCGCGAAGGGGATTGACTCCGCCCCCTTCAATGCCGATGTTGCCGCAGAGCATGGCCAGATTGGCGACGGATTTCACCCCGTCGGTACCGTTGATGTGCTGCGTAACACCCATGGCATAGATGATGGATGCTGCAGGTGCCTTGGCATACAATCTGGCGGCGGCGATCAGATCATCTTTGGGGATGCCGCTGATCTCCTCCACCTTTTCTGGGGTGTAGGTGGACACCGATTTCTTCAGCTCTTCAAACCCCTCTGTGCGCTCTGCAACGTATTCCTTGGCATAAAGGCCTTCGTTGATGATCACATGCATCATACCGTTCAGCCAGGCCACGTCTGACCCCGGTTTGTGGCGAAGCCACATTTCAGCATGATTTACGAGATCGATCTTCCGGCCATCGACCACGATCAGCTTGGTCTTCCCGCTCCTCACCGCTCGTTTGATGGCTGACCCGAATACCGGATGCATTTCCGTGGTGTTTGAACCGGTAACCAGGATAACGTCGGAGTTGTCCAACTCGTCGATGGAGTTCGTCATGGCGCCACTGCCAAACGATGCGGCCAGACCCGCCACGGTGGAGGCATGGCAGAGACGTGCGCAGTGGTCGACGTTGTTGGTTCCGATCACCGCCCGGGCGAATTTATTCATCAGGTAGTTCTCTTCGTTGGTACACCGGGCGGATGAGAAGAAAGCCAGGGCATCGGGGCCGAATTTTGCCTTGATGTTCCCCAGCCGTTCAGCAACGAGTTTCAGTGCCTCGTCCCAGGAGGCTTCGCGAAAGCCCTCTCCCTCGCGGATGAGAGGAGTTTTGAGCCGATCCGGGTGGTTGATCCAGTCATACCCGAAGCGGCCTTT